>JAKQBV010000422.1 GCA_029573925.1 bacterium | reverse complement strand
GCCGCCGGGTTCCAAGATAGCGAAGTCTGCCAGCCGCTCGCCTGAACGCCGGTCGTGAAACCTTCGTCTTCCGCCAATTGAATGTAGTATTCAACATTTGAAATATCCGTCGCGCCGTCAGCCGTCAAAGTCGGATTTGGCGACACTCCGGTGGTTCCGTTAGGCGGCGTGGAGCAGTTGTAGTTCTTGGGAGCCTGATTGTCCACTTTGAACGATGCGGAAACTTTTGATTCTCCCTGCGCCGCGTCGTATGTGGTTACACGCAGATACATCATGTCGTCCTCTTCAAGGAACGCTCCGCCCTCGTTTTCCGCGCTCATGGTCAGCCACACAAACGTCGCTCCGGCCTGCGGCGTGGGAACTCCGGTTATCTGTCCTGTCGATGTTCCGGAACTGACTCCTGTGTTGTCAACCGTTCCTGCGCTTGCTGGACTCTTTATTCTCGCTTGTTTCCAGTTAGTCCCATCAGGCGAATATTCAATCAGCAGCCTTGCGGCGTCGTTGTTCAAATCTGTCAAGTTGTAAGTCGCTGTCAGTTCTCCGGACGCGTCCATCGCCTGAGAAAATCCGACGAATGTTATCACCGGCGTCAGCGGTATCGTCCTGAAAGAGAAAGCGGAGGTGTAAGCGGATTCCCTGCCGCATGTGTCCTTGGCCTTGACGCGCCAGTAATGAACAGTGTCCGCCGGGAGCGAAACAGACACAACCCATTCGTCAGAGCCGCTAATCCACCCGCTTTCCTGCAACCCCGCTGTGAATCCCGAGTTGGAGGCTATCTGAAAATAGTATGAGATTGCGCCCGCGTCCACCGCTCCCGCCGCTTTCAACGTCGGATTGAACGCAACGTTTGTCGCCCCGTTAGCCGGGGAACTGTTCGTCAATCCGATCGGGGCAACTATATCGACTATGTAATTGAGATTTTCGTTGTTGTGCCAGTATTGTTCATTGCCTTTGGCGTCGCGGCAGGAGATGTAAACGAATTCGTTGACAGGAATGAGTCCCGATGTGGCGCAAGTCAGAGACTGCGTCCCGCCGCCTGAGCACGTCCCGTCTCCCGAAGCCGTCATGTTCGCGTAATCCTTGTCGTCCAACGACCACCTGCACCACGCGTTTTCGTTCGTCGTCACCGCTATGCTCGGACTCGTAGAGCAGACAATCGCTCCCTTGTCCGGATTCCATGTAAGTTGAGCCGGAGCCTGTTCATCATAATTGTACACGAGATGCTGAGTGGCTGAGTTCGAGCAGCCGTCGGCGCAAGCGATATAGACATTGTTCTCGCCTTCCGCCAGCCCTGTCGCCAAACACGATATCGCGGTGGTTCCGCCCCCGGAGCATTCATTTGCGGGCGGCATGGCCCAGTATGTCTGATCCGCATTCGACCAGCGGCACACCCCGACTGTGTCTAGAGTGAACTCCACTGCCAGAGGGTCTAAAGAAGCAATATAAGTTCCGCTTGCGGGCGAGTGGCCGCTCTGCGCCGGAGCCGCGTCGTCATAAACAAATTGAACTCCGTTGCTCTTGTATGTCGCGCTCGTGACAAACACGTTGTCCGTCGTCGCTCCCGCCGGAACCGTCAGCGAGACCGATGTGTGCGTCCACCCAGATATATTCCCGTCGGGAACCATCTGGTTGAGACTGTTCGCCACATTGTTGGTCGCGTTCGCCCTGTTGCCCGCAGCCGGGCACGTTCCAGACTGGCACAAGTGATTTCCCGTGATTGTCACAGCCAGCCCGGCGCCGCCGCACTGCGGAGCTATTTCTGTTATCCTCGGCAGTATCCTGAATCCGGTGAAAGTCGCCGTCCTGTTGTCCGCAGGCGTAGTGCGGGTCACCACGATATCTCCTGTATAAGAATCGTCAGGAATCGACGCCGGGACTCTAACCTCGATCGCCGTGTCCGTCCATGAGTTCACCGTCGCCGCTTGGCCCAGTATCGTCACTGTCCCGCCGGTTCCGAACCTTTTTCCGTTTATGGTTATCACGCCGTCCGTATCCCCGGCGTCATACTCTCTCGCGGCGTTCGCCACAGACGGCGTCGTAAGACTGTCGATTTTGGGATACACGAAGAAGTTGAGAGGCGTGAGGTCGTTGTTTCCCCGCGCCTTTACCACCAGCGCGCCGGCTCCGCCGTAATCGCTGACCGCGTCGTTGACGGTGAATGTTATCGATGTGTCGCTCCATGCTGAAACATCGGCGCACGCTACCTCATAAGCTCCTACGTTCACAGCGTTTACTGCCGCGAGGCATGAAGAACCGAATTTTGAGCCTGACACTGTGGCGGACTGGCCGGGTCTAGCGCCGACATTGTTCAGAGCCGACTCGGCATTGTTCGTGTATGATGTGGCATCCGGTGGAGTCCACCAGTTGCCTGTGACCAGAAATCTTCCTCTTCCTCCGTTGGCATTGTTATTAGTCGCCCGTTGATGATATCTCTGAATCGCGGCTCCCGTGCTGAAATCCGCCTGCGCGTGCATCTTTCCGAAAATACCGATATTAGCCGTCCCTCCGGATACTCTGAGGTTGAACATTCTCGCGGGCGTCGTCGTTCCGCTTTCTCTCGCTCCTATGTTGTTCGACACGGTAGCGTCATTTTCAAAAACGATATCCGCAACAGATTGCGCGGTGGGAGACCCACTGCCGCAACAACCGTTGAGATTGTAATCCTGCCACGTGGCGTTGACTGTAGGCTTTCCGATATCGGAAAACAGCTCCGTGAACTGCTCCTCAGGCGACGTGCTCCAATACCCGACATAATAAACCGTGCTGTTCGCCCTGTCGCTCAGGTACAACTGCACCTGATTCGACGCGTTCACTTTTGAATGCATTGTGACGGTGTTTGCGGTGGCGCTGGTGGGCCTTCTTGAATATGCTCTCCTGTCAATGGTCGAACCGACTTCCCTGACTCCCAGATATTTGTCAGTCGTGGTGCGATTCGACAGCACGAATTCCCCGACCATCCCGGCTCCTGCCCCCACATTCACTGTCTGCCATGCGCCGTCCGCCGTCGTGCTTACTGTGGCAAACCTTTCCACATAAGTTCCAGCCGTCCAATATCCCAATATGACGAAACTAGTCCGCGTGGTATTGTCCACGTAATACTGAATCTGTCCGGCGGCGTTGGCTTGAACATGCATGACCATCGCATTCATTAAACCGTTAGTGGAAGATCTATTCACCGTGATATATCTGTTCAATGCCGAGCCTACGGCCCTTACGCCTCCCGTCCTGTCCGCGTTTCCCTGAGTCACCACAAAAGCCGCCTCAACAACTGCGTTTCCCGGAATACCATACAAAGCATTTAAATTTACAGTCGTCCACGTCCCCGCAACTGTCGGAGTAATAGTTTCATAAAGATGCACATATGTGGGGCCGCCAAGCGCCTTTCCCGGCCTTAGCGTCATAACCATAGCCGACGCTATCACGACAAAAAATAAAAACTTCGCGGCACTTGTTGGTTTTCTCATAGTTTTGCTCCGATGATTTTTGCAACTTTGCTGGTGGCTATTGAGATTGTGATTATGTGTTATCATATTTATTTATTAATAATCCTTTCAATATAAATAAATACAAAATCAATCTTATTATACCCCAAATTTCCTTTGTTAAACAGGAAAATTGCCTGCATTCCGGACGCCCCGACGAAATTTCCACTTAAACCATAGGATGAATGATTATTTTGATAACAAATTATTGCTTTGGTTGCAATGTTATTTTGAGTTTTCTTAGAAAAAAACATCTACTGCGACTTGCTTTTTACAACAAATAAATGATATTAATCACAAACATCCCTATCAGGCGTTTTTTAACTGGATTTTCGGTCAAATCTGTCCGTCCGCATCCCGGATTTATACTAGACGAATCCGAGACATTGGCATTATGCTTTCGTTTTTCGCATTAAAATGGCGGTAAAATCGCAGAAATCATGAAAGTTTTGTATTTTTGCTTGTCGTATTTTTTCAAACCATATTGTAACATTTATTCAAAGCTACATGTCGTGCTTATTGTTATGGAGGAAAATATGGCTCATGGAACATTCGCGACTCAAATCAACTGCATGGACGGCAGGACACAGGAACCGGCGCTGAAATGGATAAAAGAGAAATTCGGCGTTGATTACGTTGATAACATAACCGAACCGGGGCCTGACAAGATTCTTGCGCAGGGAATACAGCCCAACCTCGACTCGATAAAAGCCCGCGCTATGATATCCGTTTACAAACATGGCAGCCGCAACATCGTTATTGTCTCTCACCATGATTGCGCGGGAAATCCTGTGTGTAAAAAAGAACACGCTGATATGGTTCACAAGGCTGTCGAAGTCGTCCGTTCTTGGGGATTGCCAGCCTCCGTCCAATCAGTGTGGATTGACAGGAACTGGCATGTGAAAGAAATCTGATTGCGACCGCCGTAAAGGATTTCGAACGTTTTTCCGACAGCCGGACCGGATTAATAATCTGCCTTTTAATTCACATTTTTCCCGTTATAATTATCGTCGCGCGCTATAGCGCGCCGGAGGCTCTTTTTGACGGCTTACGCTCTGATGATGGTTCTGGCGTTCATGTCTAGCGTCTTCATATTTCTGCCAAGCGAAGCCATATTGCTCGCTCTGGCGAGCATCGACAAAGTCCCGCCCATAACTGTGTTGGGAAAAACGCTTGAAGTCGCCCGCTACAGCACGGATTTCCCGTGGCTGCTCCCGTTTGCGGCGGCTTTCGGTAGCAACTTCGGAAGCTGGCTTTACTACCTGATGGGAAAAGGCTCGTTGAACATCAGCGATAAACTGAGAAAGAAGATTGAAAGCTTTGACTTTGAGCGTTTGGGCAAAGGGCGCGAGGCCGTGATCTTTGTTTCAGGCGTTGTCAGCATTCCCCCGGTCTCTGCGACGGCTATCGCATCAGGCATGATTCGTTTCAATTTTGCGAGATATTACGCAGTCTCATTCGCCGGGAAAGTGGTCAGATACTATCTCGTGCTGCTCATCGGCCGCGCGGCAGTGGAAACCGCTCTCAAGCTGTTCTAGCGCCCTTCTCAAATTCCCCGCAACTCCTCAACGAAAATTGCTGCGATATCGTTCGCTAGGCGTTTTTGCGGGCGCGCAAAAACGCGGAAGCTTTCTTCCACGCTTTTTCGCAAATGGAAATATCAAAATCCGTTAATCGCCTATGTTGCGAGGCAGAGCCGCGTTATTTTTTTGCGGCGCGTTGCGCTGACATCAGAGTGTTTTTCATCAGCATGGCGATTGTCATCGGGCCTACTCCGCCGGGAACAGGCGTGATGAAAGCGGCGTTCTGTGACGCCGCGGCGTATTCCACATCCCCGACAAGTCTCGTGCCGCTCTTGGCGGCCGGATCGCTTATTCTGTTCACGCCGACGTCGATCACCGTCGCGCCCTTGCCTATCCAATCGCCCTTGACGAATTCGGGGCTTCCGATAGCGGCCACCACAATGTCGGCGGCCCTGACCACGTCCGCCAAGCTCTTCGTGCGCGAGTGGCAGATGGTGACGGTGCAGTTGAGGCTCATCAGCATCATCGCCACAGGTTTGCCGACTATGTTGCTGCGACCTATAACGACCGCGTTGGCTCCGTCCAGTTTCACTCCGGAACGCTGGAGCAATTCGATGCAGCCGTACGGCGTGCAAGGCAGGAACACTCCAGCTTCCGCCATGTCGCTGAATTTCTTCAGCGTCATGAACTTGCCGACGTTCATAGGATGGAATCCATCGACGTCTTTGGCCGGGTCGATGGCGAGAAGCACCTGATTCTCGTCTAGATGCTTCGGCAGAGGAAGCTGACAGAGTATGCCAT
>JAKQBV010000419.1 GCA_029573925.1 bacterium | reverse complement strand
TGTGTCCGTTACGCCTTTGTTGAACTTCACTTCGATCACCCACGCGCCGTCCACGCCCGGCCCGGACACCTCGCCGATTACGTGTCTCTGCGAAACAGGGTCTGAGAGAAGCTCGGAAGCGATGCGGCGCGCTTCCCCTTTCGAGATTCCGCCTTCGATCTCGGTGACTCTCACAAACCGCGCTGACTTCGCGCCTTTGACGTTCAAGTCTTCGATATCTTTGATTAGGCCTTCGCCTGCGGCGTCCACGAGGTCTTCTCTTATGTACACTTCGATTCGGGTAGTCATCGGTCGCGTTCCTTTCAGCGCGTTTCAGAGGCGCGCCACGTCGGGTATCATATATAAACGCATTACGAGTGTCAATTTAATCGGGCGCGCTTGCGTCAGACGCCGCCCAGCTTCGAATTGACTTCCATCGCGCAGAACTCTCCGCACATCGAGCATGTCTTATCCGCAGTTTTTTTCTTCTTCGCCAAATCCTGTTTGACAATCTCGAATTTGAAAGGGTCTATGCCGAGCCGCTCTTGAGTTTCCCAATCCAGAGCCTTGCGCGCCGCCGACATCTCTTTGTCCCACGACCTGTCTTTCAGTTTCACGGCGTCCGCCGCGTGGGCCGCTATGCGCGAAGCCATGACGCCGTCCCTGACATCTTTTGGACCGGGCAGTCCGAGATGCTCCGTCGGAGTCACGTAGCAGAGGAAATCCGCGCCGGCGCACGCCGCTATCGCCCCGCCGATGGCGGACGTTATGTGATCGTATCCGGGAGCGACATCCGTCACCAGCGGGCCAAGGACATAGTACGGCGCTCCGTTGCAAACTGATTTCTGCAACTTTACATTCGGAGCTATCTCGTCCAGAGGCATGTGGCCGGGACCTTCGATGATTGTCTGCACGCCTTCGGCCACCGCTTTTTCAGCCAGTTCGCCGAGCATTATCATCTCCTGAATCATCGGCCTGTCGGACGCGTCAGCCATGCAGCCGGGGCGCAGTCCGTCGCCGAGGCTCAATGTCACGTCGTATTTCTTCGCTATACGCAGAAGCCGGTCGTAATGTTCGTAAAGCGGGTTTTCCATTCTGGTTGTCGCCATCCACGCGGCAATAAACGCGCCGCCCCGGCTTACTATCCCCGTCACTCTCTTTGCGCGCCGCACCCGTTCCAGCGCCGTCAGGTTCAGCCCGCAGTGGACGGTCATGAAATCCACGCCCTCTTCCGCCTGACCCTCTATCACATCGAACAACTCCTCCACATCCAGCTTCAGCGCGGATGAGCAGCGGTTCGACGCCTTTACGAAAAGCTCATACAGCGGAACGGTTCCGAGCGGCTTCGGACACGCGTCCAGAATCTCGCGCCGGATTTGTTTTAAATCTCCTCCGGTGCTCAAGTCCATGACCGCGTCCGTCTTTGCGTCCAGCGCTTCCGCAAGCTTTGCCAATTCCGTCTTCGTCGAACACCGGTCCTTCGAAGTGCCGATGTTGGCGTTGACTTTCGTCCTGATTCCGGCGCCTATCCCTTCGACGTCGAGTTTTTTTCTCTTCACGTTTTTCGGAATCACAAGATGTCCGCAAGCTATCTCATCCCTAATGAATT
>JAKQBV010000416.1 GCA_029573925.1 bacterium | reverse complement strand
GGGGCGGCCAGTTCGAAGAGCGCCTCAAACGCGTCGTCAACGAGATTTATCAGTCCAAAGGCGACATCATCCTGTTCATAGACGAGCTTCACACCATAATCGGAGCCGGGGCGGCCGAGGGCGCCATCGACGCCTCCAACATCCTCAAACCCGCGCTCGCACGCGGCGAGCTTCAGTGCATCGGCGCCACCACCTACGACGAGTTCAAAAAACACATCGAGAAAAGCGCCGCGCTCGAACGCCGCTTCCAACCCGTCTTCGTGGAAGAACCCACCATCGAGGAGACCATCAGCATCCTCAAGGGCCTCCGCGACAGATACGAAACCCACCACCGCGTCGTCATCACCGACGAGGCGCTTGTCGCCGCGGCTCAACTTTCCAGCAGGTATATTCAGGACAGGTTCCTCCCCGACAAAGCCATCGACCTCATCGACGAGGCGTCCTCCCGCGTAAGGATTAAACACACAGCCGCCCCCGCCGACCTCAAGAGCCTCGAAGACGAGCTTGATTCCCTGCGCGTCGAGAAAAACGCCGCAGTCATGGGCCAGCAGTTCGAACTCGCCGCCTCCCTCAGAGACAAAGAGCGCGAGCTTGAGAATCGCATCAAAGAGAAATCAAACGACTGGCGCGCTTCCTCCGGCGTCCAGCAACTCACAATCTCAGAAAATGAAATCTCGGACATCGTTTACATGTGGACTTCCATCCCAGTCTCCAAACTCAAAGAGGAAGAGACCGCCAAGTTGCTGGAAATGGAAAACACGCTCAGGAACCGCGTCGTCGGTCAGGACCAAGCCATAATCACCGTCGCCAAAGCGATAAGGCGTCACAGGGTCGGGCTGAAAGAGCCGAAACGCCCGATGGGTTGCTTCATTTTCGCCGGCCCGACGGGCGTCGGAAAAACCGAACTCGCCAAAGCCCTAGCCGAATTCCTCTTCGGAGACGAAAAGGCCATCGTCCGCATCGACATGTCGGAATACATGGAAAAAGCGTCCACCTCGCGCCTCGTCGGAGCGCCCCCCGGATACGTCGGCTACGACGAAGGCGGCCAGCTCTCAGATGCCATTCGGAGAAAACCTTACTCCGTCGTCCTCCTAGACGAGATTGAAAAGGCTCACCCCGAAGTGTTCAACATCCTCCTGCAGATTATGGAGGACGGGACGCTCACGGACTCTCACGGAAGAAAAGTCAGCTTCAAGAACGCCATAGTAATAATGACCTCCAACGTGGGCGCGGAGCTTATCACCAACGCCAACCCCGTCGGATTCAGGCGCGCTCAGCCCGACCTCATGAACCCCGCCGAGCTTGAGCGCGAATATGAGCTGATGAAGGAAAACATCCTCAAGGAAATGAAGAAAACATTCAGGCCCGAATTCCTCAACAGAGTGGACGAACTGATGGTGTTCCGCGCTCTGTCCAAAGAGGACATCAGAGCTATCGTCGATCTTTTCATCGGGATGCTCAGAGACCGCGTCGAATCAAAGGGGCTTAAACTCGAAGTCAGCGACGAAGCTCTTGAGTTTATTGCCAAAGAGGGATACGACCCGGTGAACGGAGCGCGCCCCGTCCGCAGACTCGTTCAGCGATATATCGAAGACCCGCTTTCAGAGAAATTGCTTTTGTGCAGGTACTCCGAGGGCGAGACGTTCCACGTGAGCCGCGTGAACGACGAAATCGTCATAAGCGGGTCCGTCTGCGACATCAAACTGCCAAGCTGACGCGCGCCAAGCGCGCCTCCGCGATGCTTTTTTGAAGCCTATCCCGGCGGGATGCGCCGCGTTGCATGTCGGCATCTACCTTATAACTGATTTCCCGATACGGAGACGAATTTCTTACTTCTGAAACACGCATTATAACGGCAATGTTGCCGTTTCTTGAAGCGCCAAAAAAGACCACGCAAAAACACTCATAATTTTGCTTAATATTGGCTTCGTTATTGCATTATTTCGTTTTGTCGCGTTTCTGTCATCATTATTTATCCCCAATTATTTGAGGGTCGTTTATGAAAGCATTATCATTTATATATAATTGTTATTAAAGGTTTATTTCGCGGTTGAATCTTGACTTTTGTTCGTATTATGCATAATAATTATGCATAGCTTATGCAACATCAATTTTTTTGCTTCATCTTTTTCGACAAAATAAATGGGGTTTAACCATGCGGACAACGATAGAAATTCCTGAAGACTTGATCAAAGAAGTCATGAAAATTTCCAGAACGAAGACAAAAACCGCCGCGGTTCGGGTCGCCCTCGAACAGTTTGTCATGAACAAGAAGATGAATAGGCTGCTGGACTACCGGGGAAGAATCCAGCTTGACGCCGGGCCAAGCGCCATAAGTAGAAAGCCGGGCGCGCGCGGATGAACCCGATCCTAGTCACCGCGTCCGCGTGGTCCAGATACTTTTCCAGAGAAAGAAGCACATTGAAAAACGCGATCGCCGAGGCCATCAGGCTAGGCGTAGTATGCGTCAACGGCCCCATCATATCGGACCTTGCTTCGAGGGCGATACACCCGATGGACGCAAGGGTTCTTGCGCGCGCCATGTCGGACGTCCCGATTCTGGAGCCGGGGATGGACACATGGGCGCGCGCCGGAACGCTCAGGCGCGAGCTGTCATTGTTGCTCAACCGCGACATCGGCCCGGACGCCGCCTTCAACTCCGCCTGCTCCATCGACTTATCCGTCACCATCCTGTCCGTCAACCCTCTGTACATCGACATCTACAACAACGCCCCCATAGACATTTTTTACATGGAATTATGATCGTCCAGAATCGTGAATTTATGCAGTCAATAATCAATTATTTTCCTGATTGCCACTAAAACTCAGATAGTGAAATTGCGTAATTTTGGACTGCGGCGATTAATCGCCGCTTTAGATAAGGCGATTCATCGCCTTTATTAAAAAGCGACTGAAGTCGCTTATATGAAAGCGACAATGAATT
>JAKQBV010000398.1 GCA_029573925.1 bacterium | reverse complement strand
GGACAGTTACCGAAAGGCATCGTTTGTAGATAAAAAAACGGCGGAAGACATAAGAGCGTTAATCAAGAGGCATGACGAGCAACGATAATGTAGATAAACAATCCGTTCTATGTTTTAAGTTGTTATTTTGCGGCAATTCGTTTGTGAAAGAACTAGCAATGCGATGAAAATCAAAAGAATTGTTTTTCATGGCCGATATCATGTTGTAATTCCAGAGAGAGGAAATTATGATAATGCGTCGGTTGGGAGGCCGAGGGAGTGATGTCGAGATTGACGGGACTGAACGAGCAGCAGAGGGAGGCCGCGAAGCATGTGGACGGGCCGATAGCGGTCGTGGCGGGCGCGGGGACGGGCAAGACGCGCACGATCGCTCACCGCGCCGCCTACCTGATAGAAGAGCGGGGCGTAGACCCTTCCGGCATTCTGGCTGTGACTTTCACAAACAAAGCGGCGCGGGAAATGCGCGAGCGCATCTCCAAAATGATTGGCTCCGAGGTCTGCGCCCTGATGACGGTCCGCACCATCCATTCTCTGTGCTCAATGATTCTGAGGGAGGATTTCTCCGCGCTCGGCCGCGCCCCGGAGTTCACGATTTGCGACACTTCGGACCAGACGTCGCTCGTGCGCCGCGCGCTTGTCGAGAACGGGTTCGACCCCAAGAAGAACGACCCGGTCAGCCTGTTGTGGCGCATCGGAGCGGTGAAAAACGCGTTCCCGGATGTCGATAGGGAAGAGTTCGAAGACCCGGTCTTCGCGCGCGTGTGGTCCGCATACAACAAGGCGCTTGAAAGCTCTAACTCGGTGGATTTCGACGACCTGCTGATATTCGCCCTCAAACTTCTCGGAAAGAAAGAGATAAGGACTAAATACCAGAAGCGGTTTCGCTATATCATGGTGGACGAGTATCAGGACGTCAACGGCTGCCAGTACGAGATAATAAAGCGGCTGGCGGCGGGGCACGGCAATTTGTACGTGGTGGGGGACGACGACCAGAGCATATACGGGTGGCGCGGCGCTCAGGTGAAGAACATCCTGAACTTCGAACAGGACTTCAAGAAGGCGCGCGTGGTCAAGCTCGAACGCAACTACCGCTCCACCCCGCAGATTCTTGAAGCCGCCAACGCGGTGATAAAGAACAACGTCGAACGCAGGGACAAGAAACTCTGGACTTCCGAAAAAGGCGGCGACCTCGTCGGCATAATCGAATCGGCGGACGAAACGGAAGAGGCCGCGCGCGTAATCGATTACATCATCGCCGAAAAACACTCGAAAAAACTGAAATATGGCGACTTCGCGATCCTATACCGCACCAACGCTCAGTCCCGCCTCTTCGAGGAAAAACTCATGCGACACGCGGTCTCGTACATAATGGTGGGAGGCACGAGGTTCTTCGAGAGGCGGGAGATAAAGGACGTGACGGCGTACTTGCGGATGGTCGCGAACCCGGAGGACGAAACGGCGGCGCTCCGGGCGGCGGCTTTCCCCCCGCGAGGCATCGGAAAGACATCTCTGGAAAAGATAAGGGAACGCGCGTTCGAGGAGAAGAAGCCGATTTTGGCGGCTATGAGGGAGTCGGCGGGAGCCGGTTGGCTGAATGCGAAGGCGGCGGAAGGCCTGCGCGGGTTCGTCGCGCTGTGCGACGCTCTTGACGAAATCCGCCGGCGGCTGCCGAAACAGCCTTTGGAGATGGCGAAGAAACTCGTCGGTTCGGTCAACTTTAAGGCGGGGTACGAGCGGGCCGGAGCGGATAAAAACGAGGCCGCCAGAAGGATGGACAACATCGCCGAATTCGTCAACGCCGTCGAGGAATACCAGAGGAACGAGCCGGACTCGTCTCTCGAAGGTTTTCTCGAAAACATCGCGTTGATGACGGACGAGCGCGAGACCGAGCTTGAGCAGAAAGAGGACTCCGTGACGCTGATGACGCTGCATTCGGCCAAAGGGCTTGAATTCAAGTATGTCGTTCTTGTGGGAGCTGAAGAGGGGTTCACTCCGCACGAGAGGTCAACTTTCGAGTGGGAGCTTGAGGAGGAGCGCAGGCTTTTTTACGTGGGGATGACCCGCGCAAGAAAGAAACTTCTGATATCATACGCCGGGAGCCGGCGCAGGTACGGCGAGTCGCTTTTGCGCAAACCCAGCCCGTATGTGGCGGAGATACCGCCGGCGCTCCTGACAAGCGAGGACAACGAGGAAATCGAGCGGGCGCGCGAGGCCGCCGCGGAATCAATTTCCGAAGGCCACAGGGCCAGAATGCGCGCCATGCTTTTTTCCGACGGAGGCGAATCATGAAATCGCACACTGCATATCTCTGGTTTGAAACGAAAAAGAGGCGGGAGTATATCAACATCACCCGCGAAGTTCAATCCGAACTGGAAAAGAGCGGAATCCGGGAGGGAATGGCGCTTGTGTCCGCGATGCACATAACGGCGGGCGTCTACATCAACGACGCCGAGAGCGGGCTGCTGGCCGACATCGACGAGTGGGCGGACAAAGTGGCTCCCTTCGGCCCTGACTACCGCCATCATCGCGCGGGCGAAGACAACGGAGACGCGCACCTGAAAAGCCTGCTCATCGGCCACGAAGTTGTAATTCCCGTGACGGACGGGCGGCTCGATTTCGGCCCGTGGCAGCAGGTGTACTACGCCGAGTTCGACGGCAAACGGAAAAAGCGGGTAATAATAAAAATCATGGGCGAGTGAGAAAACAACCCGCGCGGAAACACAAAATCATACGGCGCGGGGGCTTCCTATCGCCCGAAAGGGCTTTTTCGCCTTGACATCGGTGGCGGGAGACCCTAGAATATTTCGGTTATGACGGACGGCGACGTAGCCAAGTGGTAAGGCAGAGGTCTGCAAAACCTCCATTCGGCGGTTCAAATCCGCCCGTCGCCTTGAAGAAAAGGGTGGTTAGTTCAGAGGAAGAACGCTTCCTTGACACGGAAGAGGTCACAGGTTCAAGTCCTGTACCACCCATGAGCGCCCGTGAGAGCGGGCGGTTTTTTATGCGGTTGGGCCGCCCGGCCCGAAAATTTCGGGTTTATTGACTGGGCGGTAAAAACTTGCTATATTGAAAAGTCGGTCGCCGCGCTTGACGGCGATATTAAAGCGCGTTTGGAAGAGGGGTGTAGTAAAAACCGTTTGAAAAAACAGTCAAAGAAATTCACGTATGTTCAGAAAACCCGGGTGAACGAGGAAATCAGGAACACCCCGGAAGTAAGGACGATAAACGATGAGGGCGAGATGCTCGGCGTGTTGCCGATAGACGAGGCGCTGAGGCTGGCTCAGGAAAAGCAGCTTGACTTGGTGGAAGTGGCTCCGGACGGGCAGCCGCCTGTTTGCCGGATAATGGATTACGGGAAATACCTCTACGAGAAGAGGAAGAAGACGAAGAAG
Source organism: bacterium (assembly GCA_029573925.1). Lineage (GTDB taxonomy): Bacteria > UBP15 > UBA6099 > UBA6099 > UBA6099 > UBA6099. Next base: position 10,061 of record JAKQBV010000398.1, on the reverse strand, counting down.
TCCAAGACGCATGTCTCGACGATGAAAGAGATAAAGTTGAGGCCCAAGATCGGACAGCACGACTTCGACTTCAAGTCGAAACATGTGGAAAGGTTTCTGGCGGACGGGGACAAGGTGAAGGCGACGATAATGTTCAGGGGCCGCGAGATGGACTTCACGGACCGGGGCAGGGACTTGCTGATGAGGCTCGCCGATGTTCACAAAGAGACGTCCACGATAGAAAGAATGCCTAAGCTCGAGGGTAGGAACATGATAATGATCCTCGCGCCGAATAAAAAACAGGGATGAAGCCATGCCTAAGATGAAATCGCACAGCGGAGCGCGGAAAAGGTTCAAACAGACCGGCTCCGGAAAGATCGTAAGGAAGAAAGAAGGTATGGGGCATTTGCTTTCGAGCAAGAGCAGGAAGCGGAAGCGCCGGCTGAAGAAAGTCGCCGAAGTGACAGGCGGAAACCTTAACAAGATCAAGAGGGGCGTGCAGTTCTAAAGCGCGCCTGATCGCGCAGAGAAGGAGCAGGAGACCAATGCCACGCGTAAAAAGAGGGATGACCGCGCGACGGAAAGCCGCGAAGGTTCTCAAAAGGGCGAAAGGGTTCCGTGGAACCCGGAGCCGCCACTATAAGAACGCGCATGAAGCGGTGATGCATGCGCAGGCTTACGCATATCGCGACAGGAGAAACAAGAAACGGGACTTCCGCAGACTGTGGATAGCGCGAATAAGCGCCGCCGTCCGACAGCGCGGGATGTCCTACAGCGTGTTTATGGCCGCTCTGAAAAAGGCGGGGATCGAGTTGGATCGCAAAGCCTTGTCCGAGATGGCCATCCACAACCCCGCGGATTTCGACCGGCTGGTCGAGACCGCCCGCGGGCAAGTGGCCTGAGGCCGGGCCGCAACAAAGCTTTTCAGATCGTCGAATCCGCGCCGCTTCTGCCTTTGCCGGTTGTGAGGCGGCGCTTATTATTTTACGCGGAAGACCTTTATGCTGAATGCCACAAGAATAGAAAGCGTCAACAATCCTCAGGCGCGCGAGCTTGCCGCCCTGTCCACCCGCAAGGGACGAGCCAAAGCGGGCAGCTTCGCGATTGACGGCGTCCGGATGTTGGAAGACGCGCTCAAAGCGTCGAATGTCACTGTGCTCCGAGTCGCCGCCCTCGAATCTCTAGCGGAAGACAAAGTAATCGCCCGGCTTTTGGGAGCATGTTCGGACGAGGGCGCGTCAATCCTCTTAGTCGCGCCTCAGGTGATGACGAAAATATCCCGCATGGAAACCAGCCAAGGAATAGTCGCCGAAGTTGCGCTGGAGGAAACGCCCAAGCTCAAAGATGTGGATTTCGAGGGGGCGTCAGTGATCGCACACGCCGTGCGCGACCCTCGCAACATGGGAATGCTGGTTAGGACTTGTGAAGCTGCCGGGGCGGGCGCTCTTTTTGCGCCTTCCGGCGCGACCGACCCGTTTCACCCGATAGCAGCGCAGACGTCAATGGGGGCGGTTTTCTATCACAGGATAGTGACGGGGGCGGAAACAGGCGAAATCGTAGCCGCCGCAAGAAAGGCCAGACCCGGTATTGCGGTTATCGGCGCGGCGACGAGGGGCGGACTGCCGATAGCCGATTTCATGAAGGCTCCGCCGCGCGATTTGCTTCTGGTTCTCGGCAACGAGGGCGCCGGGCTTGACGCCGAGACGGCTTCTCTCCTCGACTCGACCGTGACTATCCCGATTTTCGGAAGGGCGGAATCTCTCAACGTGTCGGTGGCGGCGGGTTTGATTCTGTATTTGCACAGGCTGTCTTTGAAAAAGAAATGACGCGCAACCCGGAACAGCTGGAGCGCGAGCGGCCGGGACGCCGGGGATATAACTCAAACATTTTGAAGGTGACGCGATGGATCAGGAACTGACGAAACTGCTGGAAGACGCGGCGGCCGCTTTCAAAGCCGCTCGGAACAATCAGGAACTTCAGGACGCAAAGGCCGCGTATCTGGGAAAAAAGGGGCGCATCGGAGAGCAGATGGCGCGCCTCAAGGAACTGCCCAGCAACAGGCGCGGCAGCTTCGGCGACTCCGTCAACAAAGTGAAAACCCAACTCGAAGAGGTATTCGCGTCGCGCAAAGCCGAGCTTGACCGGATTAAGCTCGAAGAGAAAATCCGCGCGCAGAAACTCGACGTGACGCTCCCCGGGCTGCGGTTCCCGGTCGGCAGAGTTCATCCGCTCACCCGAGTGTGGAACGAGGCGGTGGAAATCTTCATGGCGATGGGGTTCGACGTGGTCGAGGGGCCGGAAATAGAGACGGAGTGGTACAACTTCGAGGCGCTGAATCTCGACGCCGACCATCCCGCGCGGGACGAACAGGACTCGTTCTACATCACCGGGGACACGTTGCTGCGGACGCAGACATCGCCGGTGCAGATAAGGACGATGGAGCGGGTGGGGAAGCCCCCGGTTCAGGTAATAGCCCCCGGACGCACTTTCCGCAGGGACGCTCCGGATGCCAGCCATTCGCCGGTCTTCCACCAGATCGAAGGCCTGATGGTGGACAAAGGCATCACGATGGGCAACCTCAAGGCGGTGCTCGAAGAGTTCAACCGCGAGATGTTCGGCAAAGACGTCCGCTCCCGCTTCAGGCCCGACTTTTTCCCGTTCACGGAGCCGAGCGTGGAGATAGCGATATCGTGTTTCATCTGCGGGGCGAAAGGATGCCCGGCCTGCAAGCGCACCGGATGGATAGAGATTCTGGGCGCGGGCATGATGCATCCGCAGGTGCTGAGGAACGGCGGGTTCAATCCCGACGAGGTCAGCGGGTTCGCCTTCGGCATAGGCATAGACCGGCTCGCCCTTCTCAAATACGGAATCGACGACATCAGGCTGCTGTACGAGAACGATCTGAGATTTCTAAATCAATTCTGACTTGATGATAGCGACAAACAGCAAAAAGGAGCGCGGACATGCGGGTCCCTGTTGAATGGCTGAAAGAATACGTTGACTTCAACGAATCCACCGAGGAGATTGCCGAACTGCTGACGATGGCCGGCCTTGAAGTGGGAGAGATATCGCTGGAGAGGTTCGGTTTCGAGAATTCCTACGTGTGCGAGGTCGTCGCCTGCGAGCGCCATCCGGCGCGCGACGAGTTTTTCGTCCTAAAAGTGGCGGCGGACGGGATGGAACGCATCGTCCTGACCAATCTCCGCGCGTACGCTCCCGGCGAAATCCTTCCTGTGGCGTTTGAGGGCTACACGTTTCCGGACGGCTCCAAGCTGGAGCCTATGAAGTTCGGCGGCGTGGAGTCGAACGCGAAAATAATGTCGGAATGGGACATCGAATATTCGGACAACAGGGAAGTGGTGTTGCCGCTGCCGGAGACGGCCAAACCGGGCGACCGCGTGCCGGACGCTCTCGGAATGACTCTAGAAGTTCTGGTGTTCGAGCTTCGCGCCAATAGGGGCGACTGCCTGTGCGTTCTGGGCGTGGCGACAGAATTGGCCGCCGTGCTGAACAGGCCGCTGAAGAAAAACGTGTTCGACGTTTCTTTTGAAGAGAAGAAGCGGGACGTCGAATTCACGGTGGACATACGGGACGCCGGTCTTTGTTCCAGATACACGGGACGCCTGTTGCAGAATATCGTTATCACAGAATCCACGCAGCTGATGAAGCGCCGCCTGACCGCCTGCGGGATGCGGCCCATCAATTGCATAGTCGATGTCACCAACTATGTTATGCTCGAAGTGGGGCAGCCGCTTCACGCGTTCGATCTGGACACGCTGGAGAACCGGGAGATAATCGTGCGCCGCGCCGCGGAGGGCGAATCGATAGTCACCATAGACGGGGCCGACCGCGCGCTCTCCACAGAGATGTTGGTCATCGCTGACAGATTGCGACCTGTGGCGGTGGCAGGCGTGATGGGCGGCCTTCAGACGGAAATCACGGACGCAACCAAGAACATGCTCCTCGAATCGGCGTTCTTCAATCCCCGCTCGATACGAAGGACGGCTTCCGCCCTCGATATGAGGTCAGAAGCCTCCATGAGATTTGAAAAAACGATACCGCTCGACGATGTCGCGGCGGCCTCGAATTATGCGACATGGCTCATTTGGAAGAACGGCTGGGGCGCTCCTCTTTCCGGCATGATCGATTCGTTCCCCGCGCCGCAGAAACCGGTTTCCATATCCGTTTCCGGAGACAAAATCCGTTCGCTGACTTCTCCCGACCTGACGGACGAAGTGATTGCCGACGCTCTCAAACGCCTGAACTTCGGCGTGAAGTCACAAAGAGGAGAGATAACCGCGACCGCGCCGTCCCGCCGCTCGGACATCTCCATCTGGCAAGACCTCGCCGAAGAGGTCGCGCGGATATTCGGATACGAGCGAATCACTTCCGAACTGCCCACCGTGAAGATTCGCCGCGCGGTGATGATGCCCAATCTTCACGCCAATCGCAGGCTCCGAGAGCTTCTCTTCAGAGCCAACCTCTCGGAAGCCATCACATTCAGCTTCACTCGAATGGAAGACCTGTCGAAGATATGGCCTGAAAACACCCCGGCGGCGGTCCCTATTAGGAATCCGCTCACCGAGGATCAGACGCATCTGCGGCCTTCCATCATTCCCAACATGCTCAAGGTGGTCGCCTACAATAGAAGGAACATCGGCGACGCGCCGATACAGTTGTTCGAGCTTGGCAGAATTTTCTTCAACCCGGCGCAGCCGAGCGAGAAGGATTCGCTTGCGATAGCGGTTTCAGGGCGTTCGCTGCAGACTCCCACTGAGACCGACTATCCTATCCCGCAGTCCTGTTTCTACACGCTTAAGGGAGTTGTCGAACAGTTCCTCGAAGGCGCGGCGGATCAGAAAATAGAATTCAAACCCGTCTCCGTCCCTGCGTTTCACCCGCATAGGTGCGCCGAAATCGTTTTCGGCGGCCGCTCCATAGGCGTGATGGGCGAGATACATCCGGAAGTCTGCTCTAGGTTTGAGATAAGGGACGTCGTGGCTCTTGCCGAGATCGACCCCGAACACATCAAAACGCTTCTTGACGCCACACCGAGGTACAGCCGGATATCCCGGCACCCCGCTCTCCAGAGAGACCTTTCAATTATCGTCGACCGGGATGTTCCGGCGGAAACGATAACCGATATAATCAGACGGAAAGGCGAAGACCTGCTCGAATCCGCGCGTGTTTTCGACGTGTTCACAGGCGCCCCGATCGACGGCGGAAAAAAGAGCGTGTCCTTCTCCCTGATTTTCAGGCATCCCGACCGAACGCTGACAGACGCGCTGGTGGCCCCAATTATTGAGAACGTTATTGAGGCGATAAAAATCGAACTCGGAGGCTCGCTAAGAGAGTCCTGATTTGTTAGCACAAATACATTGCCCACAGGGGGCGCGAGTTTCATGTCCGAAACAACTATAAGACCAGCGACTCCCGGAGATGTCTCATTTTTTGTGTCCCTCGTTTACTTCGCTTCTCCTGAATATCCGATAATTTTCGGAAGCCGATCAGACGCGACCATGAGTTCTCTGTTCAAGCGGCGTCGGAACCTTTTTAGCCACGAGTTTGCTCAAGTGGCGCTTGTGGATGGACGCCCGGCCGGTTTCATGCTCGCTTACGACTACGAAAAGAAGAAGAAGCTAGCCGCCGCCACCGCCGCAATGATCGCGATGTCCGCCGGTTTTGAATTGATAAGAAGTGTTCCTTTCCTTGTAAAAAATGCGGACATTTTAGAAAGAATAGAGCAGGGCGAATATTTTCTCAGCAATATCGCCGTTAGCGACAGTTTCCGACGCTGCGGCGTCGGAGCTGAGATGATGCGAAAACTCGAAAAGGACGCGCTCGCTTGCGGTTGCGACAAAGTAGTTCTGGAAACCAACGCCGAAAACTCCCGCGCGATAAGCTTTTATACAGGCCTCGGCTACACCGTGGCAGACACGTTTTCGTTCTCGCTTGCAGGCGAAAAAAGAACTTACCGCCGCATGGCGAAAAATCTCTAGCTCTGAAGGCTGTCTTAAACAGCCGTTGTTTTTTGTATTTAGGTGTTTGATTTTCCCGCCGACATGCTTTATAGTAGAATCAGCAGGGAGGGATACCGATGTCAGCCGGGCAAAGAGGTTCGTCCGGCGCCGGGTTCCATCCTGAATAAACAACATTCAAAACATTATTATTAAGCCGGGAAGACCCGGACACCGACGCGGAAGGCAATTGCCTTAGCCGTTGCTGCTGACAACATAGATGGGTGAGTCTAACTTGATATTTCCATGTAAATTTCGCGACCGCTATGGCCGCAATGTTGAGATACGCCCCTTCAGGGAAAGCGACTTCGATCAGCTTTTGGATATGTATGACCGCTTTGAGCCTAAAGCGGAGGCTCAGGGGTTGCCGCCTGCTGAAAAAGTTGTGCGCGACAACTGGGTCAAGGGCATACTTCAAGGCGACTGGCATGTCATAGTCTGGGTGGATGACAAACTCGCGGGCCAAGCCGCGTTTTTCGACATGGGTTGCGGACGTGCCGAATGGGGCATATTCATCCATCAAGATTATCAGTCCGCAGGTATCGGAACTGTTCTTTCTAGTCTAGGCAGAGTGTGGGGATCGGCTCTTGGGCTGAACGCCGCATGGCTGGTAGTGGACACCTGCAACGAGCGCGCGATAAGCGTTTTCAGGAAATCGGGATACCGCATAAAAGGCCGCATGGACATGGAAGTTGACATGGACAGCGCGCTCAACGCCGAACACGGACAGCTTATCAGGGGCGAGCTTGCGACCCCGGACCTCGCGTCGTTTGCTGCGATTGTGGATGACATGCCGTTATCGCGCCCGGCGGAGAGCAAGCCTTGCTTGTTTCTAAATTTCGACTTCGAACGCAGACAGGCTCCCAATCTGCTGGACTGCGCGTGTCCGATAGTCACCTATAGGTCTTCCCTCACGAAGAGCAGTTGTCAGAGAAGCGGTCTTCTGGATGAATCTTTTACGGCGGTGATAGAAGCCCCTGTGGCGAATTTTGCGTCGGCGGCGGCTTGGCATGACAAAAGGTATCTGGCCAATCTGTTGCTCGCGGGAGCTGGGGTGACCACCGAATCGATGTCCGAGCGCCGCATAGGAGCTCCCGACGCTCCCGGCTTCGTCGATGTCCACAAGCACGCGCTGCGCAGCCTCGGAGCCACTCTTGCCGCAGCCCGACTTCTTGTCGAGACTCCCGCGCGCGTGGCTTTCAATCCCTGCGGCGGTCAGCATGAGGCGGCTCCGGACCGCGCGTTCAGGCAGTGCTATATCAACGACTCGGCTCTGGCCGTTCAATATCTTACGGCGAAAGGGCTTCGAGTTCTCTATCTCGATCTCGACGCGCACCACGGAGAAATCCTTCAGAAATCTTTTGAGAATAATACCAACGCTCTGACATGCTCGTTTTACGAGGCGGGCATCCCGCCCGGAGCCTCAGGCTCTGCGTCGGATATGGAGAGGTTTTTCGGAGACGGGCGGCCCGGAGGCCATGTCGATGTGCCTCTCCCCGCGAACACCAACGATGAGTTGTACAGATTGGCGTTCGAGAGCGTTGCCCCCGTGCTGGCCGGGAGGTTCAGGCCCGACATCGTGGTGGCGCAGATTTCTGCCGACACCATCGCCGCCGACAACACGTCGAAAATGTGCCTGACATGCGGCGGGTATTCAGAAATACTCGCGATGATACCGTCTCTAGCCCCAAAAGCGCTTTTCATCGGCGGAAACGCCGGCTCTCCGGATATCATAGCGCGGAGTTATTCTCTCGCATGGTCGGCTCTGACGCGCGATTATTTCAATTCGATCAGCAGAGAAAACGGAGGTCCTCCCGTGCGAATGTGTCCGCCCGATCTCCTGAGCGGTGCCTTCATGAGCGAAGAGACCATTCCGCTGTCCCCGGAAATATTTTCCAGAAATTGCGATTGCGTGAAAGGCGTGCTGTATACGTTGCGTAAAAGCAATCCAATGCTCCGGTGAGCAGTTTTGTTTCTCCGTTGAGTTTTCGGAATCGCGCGCGAGATCGCGTTGTTTAAGCGAGTCTCCCTTCAGTTTCCATCGTATTCAATTCATTTGAAATTATCTTCTCGGGTAGTATAATTACGCTGTTTCAAAATCAAGCCCCGCCCGCGCAAAGGGCGCCGCTGGATAACACAGACAGGAGGACTTCATGAACTCGCTTCTGGTTGCAGCGTTGGCTTTCTTCGGTTTCATTCTGGCTTACAGGTTCTACTCCCGGTTTCTGAGCGACAAAATATTCGGGCTTCGAGCCGATGCCGTCATGCCCGCCCATAAGTATGAGGACGGAGTGGACTTCGTGCCCACCAATACGCATATACTCCTCGGACATCACTATACGTCCATTGCGGGCGCGGCGCCGATCGTAGGCCCGGCAATAGCCATTTTCTGGGGGTGGCTGCCCGCTGTCCTTTGGGTCGTGTTCGGCTCGATTTTCATCGGAGCAGTGCACGACTTCGCCGCCCTCGTAATCTCGACGCGAAACGAAGGCCGCACCATCGGCGAAATTACTGAAGACATCATCGGCCCCAATGCCCGCACTCTTTTTCTCCTCATAATATTTTTTCTCCTCCTGATGGTAATCGCCGTCTTCTGCCTAGTCATAGCGAAGCTGTTCACTCTCTTCCCGGCATCGGTGCTGCCCATCTGGTTCGAGATACCTTTGGCTATGGTCCTCGGTTATTTCGTTTACGCCAGAAAAGGCAATGTGACATTATGGTCGATAGTGGCTCTGATCATCATGTATGTTTCCATTTATGTGGGAACGAGGCTGCCGCTTGGCCTCGATATGCTCGGCGTCAAGCCGGAAAATGTCATATTGGTTTGGATAATCATCCTTCTCGTTTACTGCTATATTGCGTCCATTCTTCCTGTGCAGTATCTGTTGCAGCCGAGAGATTTCATCAATTCGCATGAGTTATACGTAGGGCTGGTCATTCTGTTCATCGCGGTGGTTTATGTGAGTTTCAACGGAGGGGGCAACTTCGTGGCTCCCGCAGTCAACAACGATTTGGCCGGAGCGCCTTCGATGTTCCCGTTGTTGTTCATCACCATAGCGTGCGGCGCGATATCCGGGTTCCACAGTTTGGTGTCCAGCGGCACGACGGTAAAGCAGATGGACAAGGAGACGGACGCGCGCCCCATCGGATACGGCTCCATGTTGCTCGAAGGCGCGCTTTCGGTCATGGCGATAATTATGGTCGGAGCCGGGTTCGCAAACTTTTCAGCGTGGCGCGAAGTTTACAACGGTTGGGAAGCCGCGCAGGGAGCCGGGATCGGCGTCTTCGTCAAAGGCTGCGGCTTCTTTATGGAACAACTAAGAATCGGCAACATGCAGTTGATATCTCACGATTTGGCTGTTGCCATCGCGGCGGTGATAGTCGTAAGTTTCGCGGCGACAACCCTAGACACCGCCACCCGAATACAGCGGTACGTGGTTCAGGAGCTTGCGGGCGATTTCAACGTAAAATTCCTGACCAAAAGACATCCGGCGACATTTGTGGCGGCGGGCACGGCGGGACTGCTCGCGCTCGCAAAGGGCGGCGGCGCGGGCGGCATGATTCTCTGGCCTGTGTTCGGCACAACCAACCAGCTTCTCGCCGGCCTCGCTCTCATGGTTATCACTGTGTATCTTTTCGCAAAGGCAAAGGCGCCGTCTACACCTTCATCCCGATGGTTTTCATGATGTTCGTCACGGGATGGGCGGGGATTGTCGGACTGAAAAATTTCATAGGCAAGCAGGACTGGCTGTTGACGGGCATATCAGCAGCTATCATGCTCCTAGAGGTATGGCTGATAATCGAGGCCGTCAAGGTGTTTGTCAACCTTAAAAAGGGCAAAGCCTGAAATAGAGTTTTCGGTTGCGGAAAAATGGCGCGGCGATGTTCAAATCCAGAAAATTGACGGATGATGAAATCCGTCTTATCAAAAGCGTCTTCGGCGACGCCATTGCGTATGGCAGAGTTAGAATCCATGACGACTATTGGACTGCCCGGATCCCCGGAATCGGCGCTTTTGTATTCGGCGACAATATTCAACTGGCTGGAAAATACGTGGGCGATCCT
>JAKQBV010000375.1 GCA_029573925.1 bacterium | reverse complement strand
GGAGACGGAGTCAAACGCGATGTGATCGAAGGCAAGGCGCTCATCGACTGGAAAACGAACAGGGACATTTTCGAACTGCTCAACCGCAGAGGCGTTCGCACGCACTACATCTCCAGCCCCGCCGAAAAGGTCTCTCTGGTCAAAAAATTGGACAGAAAAATCAACCTCGAAGTGATAGCGCGCCGCGTCGCCGCCGGCTCTATCCTTAAATGGAGCAATGTGGCGGAAGGCGACCGCTTCGATCCGCCCTCCGTTCAATTCCACTATAAGGACGATCCTCTCCACGACCCGATGCTCGACGAGTCATATATCGATTTCATGATCCGTGAAAAGGAATCATTCGAATACGCCGATATGCGCCGCATCAACGTCGAGGTATTCCTCATTCTTGAGGAAGCGTTCGCAAAGTTCGGCGTCCAACTTGTCGACTTTAAGCTCGAATACGGCATAATCGATGGAAAAACAACTCTGATAGACGAAATCACCGGCGGGTCTTTCAGGCTGTGGCCGTACGCGAAGGAAAATCCAAACCTGAACCAGCCGAATGTCATTTCTGAGCTAAATCCTTCAGGCAGGCTCGACAAGGATATCTACCGAATGGGCGGCGACCTTTCCGTAGTGTCGAACAAGTTCGCCGAAATCGCGGCCATAACAGAAAAGTTCAAGAACCTCTGAGACTTCTCTTTGCGCGCGGTTTTCTGCTGACTATTCCCGGTTTTGCCCCGGAACGCGTTCGTATATGTTATACTTCCACATGCCGGGGACGGACGCGATAGTTATATTCAAACTCCATTCTCGATGCGTAATTCAGCGGTTTCTTTTTGACGCATTACATGCCGGAGCGAAAACATGCCGCATCATGAACAAAAAGACGAACTGAGAGTCGATGAAAAATTCTATAATAAACTCGGCGTTGACGACGATAAAGCGCTTGCCAACATAGAGGGCGCGATTGAGTTGTATCAGGGCAAACACGACCGAGCGGGCCGGACCGACGCCGCGATAAATTTCGAAAAATCACTCAGCATGCTGTCGGTGTCGTTCGTGAGGCTGTGTCAGGAAATCCTTCGCGCCACTGACGGAGCGTTCTCGCCAGAACAAAGGCTTTTTTTAAATTTCGGCGTGGTGGATCCGAGGCTTTTTTCGAGTTTGACCGTAATCGGAGACCTTGTGGCGGAGATAGATTCGCGTCAACCCTCCGAAAGATTCGAATCCTACTATATGGATGAATGGCTTGAGAGAATAGCGCGCGGCGCTATTGCTCCCACTTCGGAGGCCGCAAAGGTCAAATCAAAAACAAAAAGTCAGGAAGTGGAAGACGCCCGGCGCGAAAAGAAAAGGAAACTTGAAATTGAGCTTGAGTCTCTTTCCGGAGAAGAGCTTGACGCATTCGTGATATTCAAGGATTTATACGGAAACTATTACCCCGACGCAGACCAGAACGGCAAACTTAAAGATTTGACCGATATTAGGAAAACCGTCTCTAATCTGGAGAGAATCATCAAAGAACAAAATGCCAAGATGGCGGAAATCGAGTCGCTTACAGTCAAGGAAACCGCCGGAGGCGGCACTATCGCTGAAAGCCGCCGCTCGACAAGATTCGCCAGAATGCGAGAGGAATTCGATATCCTAGTGACCGTGATGAGAAGTTGCGCGGCCAGAGGCGGATTGGTCAAAAACACTCCCGCACTCATTGACAAATGGATTCCTATGGACTCCCGCGTCAGCGTAAACACGATCGCTCACGTTGAGAGCAAATTCTCTGAGTTCGAAAGCCTTGATTATACGATATTCACCGATGCGAAGGGCGTTCGCAAGGCTCCAAAAGTCCTTGTTCTACCGGGCGTCGGCGCGGGTATGGCTTGGAAAGACCGCATTATGGTTTCGTTGTTCCCGCCTCCCGCCACTCAGCCGGACATCAGCCTCATAAAGACGTTTGCCGGCTACCGCTGGCACATCGCCACTTCGTCTTTTAACTGGAAACACCTCCCCGGCGAACTCGGCAGCATGTATCAGCTCATTTACCCCGACCTTACATACAACAACCTCGAAAAGTCTTTCACCGACGACTACGTGAACTGGATGACGAAAGAAGCTCAAGGGTTTCAGGTTCTTTCCGCTCAAACCCGAATACTGTTCTGGAAGAAAATCCCCTTCCCCGCCGAATACAAGCGTAAGCTCTCCAAACGCGCGGCGGCTTACGCCAAGCTCTACGCCGAAGACCTCGCCCGCGGCATTCAAAGCTGACGTTTGAAATCTATGATCTCGTTTTCATACTGTCTAAACCCGGATTCGCCGATAGAGCCGACGAACCGGGGCGATTGTTCATAGCGGCGAACTCACGCACACCTATGAAAAAGGCTGCGTCAAG
>JAKQBV010000368.1 GCA_029573925.1 bacterium | reverse complement strand
CTCGATTATACAGTTGTCCCCGATGACGGAGAACTCGTTGATCATCGCTCCGCTCATAATCTTGCAGTTCGAGCCGATAATTGCCGGGCCGATAATCTTTGCGCCGGAGGAAATCTCTGTGTTCTTCCCGACCCACACCTTGCGTTTAATCTGCTTGCCGCCGAAAGAGATTTTCACTCTGCCGTTCAGGGCGTCCTCGTGGGCTTCCCGGTATTGCTTCAGGCTGCCGATGTCGCACCAGTATCCGTCGAGGACGCAGCCGTACAGCGGCATGCCGTCCGCGAGCAACATCGGGAATATGTCGCGGCTCCAGTCGTAGTTCTTTCCAGACACCATATATTTAAATACTGCGGGATCGATGATATATATGCCGGTGTTCACGGTGTCGCTGAAGACTTCGCCCCAGCCCGGTTTTTCTAGAAATCGGATGATGCGCCCGTCGTCGCCGGTGATGACGACGCCGTATTCAAGCGGAGTCTCGACGCGAGTGAGAACGATGGTGGCGATGGAACCGACTTTTTTGTGGAACCTGACGGCCTCCTTCAAATCCATGTCCGTCAGCGCGTCTCCGCTGAGGATTATGAAAGTGTCGTCCAGTTTGTCTTCTAGAATTTTCACCGCGCCGGCGGTTCCGAGCGGAGTCTCCTCGACTGAGTATTCCATGTTGACGCCCCAAGCGGAGCCGTCGCCGAAATGCGCCATTATCTCGTCGCCGAGATAGTAAAGGGTGGATATGTAGTCTTTTACGCCCATGTCGCGGGCCTTTTCCAATATGTGCTCCATCATCGGTTTGTCGCAGACTGGAACAAGGGGTTTGGGCAAGTTGAGCGTGAGGGGCCTCAACCGGGTTCCTTCTCCGCCCGCCATCATCACGGCTTTCATGGTCAAACCTCCGTTGTGGTAAATTCTCTCAGCCGCCGCCGACATCGCGGAGCCTATTAAACAATCATAGCGAAAACTGCGGCTTTATGGAAATGTTCTCGGCAAAGAAGCGGAGGCGGCGCGACGGCGCGCGCCTGAGGAAACGATTTTATGTTTTGCTGTTCCGTTATTTAAACGATTTGGAAACGGAGCCGGTGTTGCCGACAAAGTCGCGGGCGCGCACAATCAGCGTATGCGGTCCGTCGCCGCCGGGCGCTTCGAACGAGAAGCTGAACTCCTCGCGCATCGAGTCCAGAAGCCCGTCTTTGGGAAACACCATCCGCCATTTTAGATCGTTGACGGAATACTCAATGGATGATATCGCGCTGAAGTTGTCTGTCGCCGAGCCGGAGACGCGGTAGAGAGCGCCGTCCTTTTTAAGTTCGGAGATAATGATTGTCGGGCGTGTGTGGTCGATTATGAACGGGTCGGTTATCGCCTCGTGTGAAAGGACGCGCTCGGCAGTGTTGGACTCGATGTCGGAGGCGGTCACTTTTACTTCGTATCTGCCGTCCGGAACAGATTCCGTGCTCCACCTGTATTCCGTTTCTAAGTATTCCTTTTCGAGGACGGTCCACTGGCCGTCCGGAAGGGACCTGAACTGAAGGCTATAGCGAAGAGAATCCTGATCTGGGTCGGAAGCCGACCAGCGGACGGAGATGTCGTTGGAAGCGGCTATCGAGCCGACGATGAGATTGGTCTCTGTTGATGCGGGAGCGATTGCGGCGCGCTGCTGAGCGGCTGCCGCAGCGGCGGCGGCGGACGCCGGAGCGGGTCCGGAGGAGGCCGCAGTGGAAGCTACTGGCATCTGTGGCGGCGTGGCTACGGCTCCCGTTCTCGACGGCGGGGCGGTGGGCCTTCTCGACTGCGGCGCGGGCGTCACGTTTATCGCAGATATCCTCGGCGGCTGGTTGGCCGTCAGGTAGAACACTTTCACCTCGCGCAATTCGGGCGACTGCCCGTCGGTCGTCGGAAGAAGCGTCGCACCATACTGAATATATCTGCCGGGAGGACTTGATATCTTGAAAGGCCACCTGCCCTCGCTCGTGGACCATTCGCTCCACGTGCCGTCCATCGGGTCGGGCGTGTTGCCGGTTCGTGTTTTGAACTCAAGGGCGGCCCCTTTCGGAGTAAACGCAACCGCGTCGAGATTTCCGTAAACCGCCGGGGTTGAGGCGTCGTTCACGCTCGATAGGAACTCGCCTTGTTCGTTCTTCGTTCCGGTGGGCGCGAATACCGCTCCGGGGTTGCCTGTGACAAAGCGGAGCTTCGGTCCTTCGCCGACTATCGCCAGAATCTGGGACGCTTGCAACTCCTGAAGCGTCGCCGTTTCTTTTTTCATGTCGAGGTTGTAGAACCTGCCGTCGTTGCCGGAACCGATGAGAACGCGGTCGCCCCCCGCCGGAAGCATGGACAGAATAAACGGGTCGGGAATCTCAAGCACGACGCGAGACTGTCCTGACGGGTCGGCAAGATATATTCTTGCTGGATTCACCATCGGCTGCTGTCCGGTTTGCGGAGCCTTGGGAGGAAGCATGAAACTCAAAGGCTCGACGCGTCCGGGCCGACGCTGTTGCGCCGACGCCTGCGGGGACTGCTCGCTGTTGGCCGCGATCAGGAATGACCCGTCCTTCCACGGAAGCAACCTGTACGCCTCGTCTTCCACCATGTCGATGAGAACTGACACTCTAGGATCAGGCGCTCGCTCGACGGCGGCCCCTGCGAAGTCCGCCGCGACGTCCGGCGAGGCGGGCATTGACGGTTCGGGTTCAAATTCGTCCGTCCGCTCCGCCCCGTCGGAAGAAGGCCGGGGAGTGGTCATCCTCGGAGAGGCTGAGACGGACGGCGGCGCGTAACCTTTCTCCGCCGCTTCGATGTTCACCCGCAACACAAGCCCGTTAGGGCTTGTGCCGGTGTAGATAAACTTGTCTCCATCCATGAACATCGAGAGAAAGTGTCTCTCGGTGGAACTGGTGTAAAGGTTTTTGAAGATGCCGGAAGAGTTAATTCTGTATGCGGCGGCGGGCATGCCCGTCACGCAGTATAAATCTCCTGACGGGGCGAACTTCATATCCCAAACAAAGGATGCCGGTATCTGGGCGAAAACGGCCGCGCGCGCGCCGGGCCGCACAACGTAGATCGAGCCGCCGGGAAATACCGCCGCGTACACATTGTTGTTCCTGTCGACTGCTATCGAGCTGATCCCGGAGCCGGGAAGAATGGCGGCTTCTTCGGCTTCGCTTTTTCCGGCGCGGATTTTATAAAGTATGGCTTTGTTGCCGCTGCCCGCCCACAAGTCGCCCTTGTTGTCGTATGCCGCAGCCCAGAGATTCGGCTCAGGAGTCGAAAATGTCTGCTCCATTTTTACGCCGAGGGTTATCAGCCCGGTGTCGGTAAGGGCCGTCCCTGTGAACTTGCCTTTGTAGAACTGCGCGACTCCAGCTTGCGACCAGTAGCTTGTGGTGTTTGCCAGAGCGGTCGAGCACAGCGCGCACAACGCGACGGCCGCGACGAATATCTTAGTCGATTTCATTCTCAGTACTCCTTCTCGATGTTGACGACAATCTGCCGCCTGCCACTGACGACATAGTCCGTCTTAAGCGTTGACCGCTCGTATCTCGGGAACGGTTTCTGAGTCGTCGCCAAGCTTTTATTCACGGAGGCTTCCATTGATTTGGGAAGTCCGTTTACCTCGAATCCGCCGAGAGCAAGCCCCAGTTCAGGGTAGGTAAATTTTACCGAGATAGTGTTCTGCGGAATCCATTTGAGAATAGTGTCATAATATTGGTCGAAGTTTTCCGGGGCGGCTGCGGTGGGCGCTCCGGAGAAAGAGGCTCCGCCTTCAAACTCGATGGTGAGCGGGCCGGGCCTAGCGTCGCGCGGAATCGCAAAC
>JAKQBV010000365.1 GCA_029573925.1 bacterium | reverse complement strand
GAAAACCGCGCCTCGCATCGCGGAGAAGGAGGGCGTTCCTCCGTTTTCATCCGATGGCTTCAACGGAATGGAAACGCTTGAGACGCCGCCGCCGGAAGGGGAGGCGCGGTCGAAGCAAAGCCGGGGCGAGCCGTCTCCCGGCGGGCATGTTTTGAGCGCGACCCACAGCGAACCGTCTGCGGGATTCCAAGCGGCTGAGTGGAAATCGGCGGTCAGCCGGGGAGCGGACGCGGAACCGTCGGAAACTTTGATTATCAGCAACTTGCGTTCCAAGTTCGAGAGCGAGATTTTTATGACCGCCGCCGAGGACGCGTCGGGCGACAGCGCGGGGCGGGCGAGAGCGTCCGGAGTGGTGTAAACCGCCCTCGGTTTTTGCTGTTGAAAATCATAGAACGATAGTTTGGAGACGGTCGCGCCGCGGTCGATGAAGGCCAGAGCGCCGCAAGAATGAGCGGCAGACGGCTGAGCGCCCGGAAAGAGCGCGGAGACTCCGGTTTCGGCGGGTCTTGAGCGGGACAGCGTCCGGCCCGCCGCCTCAAACACAATTTCGCCTTTGATGTTTTTGCGCAAATCAAACAGCGTGGACGCGCTGAATCCTGTTTCGTCGGAATGAATGTCGGCCATCCCTGCTAGCATTTCGACGAGTTCTTCGGAAGGAAGCGGCAGGGGGGACAGAGACCATTCGGCGGCGGGGAGAGAAAGGAGCGAGGGATTGTCCGCATCTTCAACTGCGGCAGCGCGAAGACCCGCAGACGCGATCACAGCCGCAAGCGCGAGCGCGATGATGAGTTTGCCGGATGCGATAGCCACGCGCGCCTCCGGGGTCGAGGCCCCGTCAGAACATTGTCACTGTGTTCGCGATCATCTTGTATTCGGGGAATATCCTTGCGAAATCCGGTTCGAGGCTATTGAACGAAATGATGTACTCGATGCCGTTGGATATGACGATAATCATGTATTGTTTGGAGACGAGCTTGGACGGCTGGGCGTCGGGGCCTGAGCCGCCGGGCGCGGCCGTCTTGATAATGTTTGCGTATTCGTGAGTCGAGATTATTTCCTGCGCCGGCAGCCCCTGATGCGTTATCGATTTTCGGCTGACGATGTTGTATCCAGCCGACATGAGCATCTGGACGCTGTTTTCTATGTGGGCCTCGACGGACATCGAGGCGGAAAAAGCGGAGAGAGAGCGGCACACGATGTTAAGCCCGGAGCCTGAGCCGGGGTCTGGCGGCGACTTTTCGATGGCAAGATGAAGCGAGGTTTGAGATTTGCGGACGGAGTACCGCCACGACGCGTCCGGCTTGCGCGCGGAGAACCGCCAGTGGTAATCGATATACAGGTTTTCGTCCGCTTCCGCCGCCGCCGGAGGAGCCAGAGGATTGCCGCCGCCGCCGGGCTGGTACGCGGGCTGAGGTAGCGCCCGGTCGATGTACAGCAGCCTGTGCAACTCGCGGAATTTCTCGTTCGACACGACCGATTTCACATCGCCATTTTCATACGCCGAAAGGATATCCTTGACGCCGTCGAAACCGGGGCCGAGTTCGACGGACTTGCGGAAGTGACGTAACGCCATCTTCTCGAACCGCTCCGCGCCCTCTTCCGAAACGCCCTTCATGTTGTTTCTCAGGCGGTCGTATCCCACGCCGATGAGAAAAGAGATGTCCGCCATCGCGGAGCCTGAAAGCCCTTCGGCCTTTTCCGCCGCCCGGATCGCGGCGTTGAAATAGTAGTCCACTCGCTCCACGCAGTCGAAACTGAAACCGGAAGGGTTGGTGGCGGAGGAAAGCTGGAGGGCGGCGGACACCGGGCAGACGTCGATGTAGCTGTACGCTATCGCCACGAGGAAAAGAACGCGGTCTTTCGCGTTGGGAACCGTTTTGACGACCATTTCGAGGTTGGCGAACGCGCGGTGCGCCCTCGCGATGGTCTCCATGTTTCCGTCAGCCGTCCCTTTGAGAGCTATTCCGTTCACATATTCGATTTCGCGCGCGACATCCTCCGAGCGGGGAACCTGCGCCCCGGCGGAAGCGGCGAAAACGACCGCCAGCGCCAAGCATGCGCAAAG
>JAKQBV010000344.1 GCA_029573925.1 bacterium | reverse complement strand
TGCCGGCGTGGACGATCTGTTCATTGTGGTCGGGTATCTCGGAGACGCTATGCGGAACCACTACGGCTCGGAATATTCCGGAATGCGCCTCGGATGGCTCGAACAGAAAGAGCTTCTCGGTACTGGCCACGCTCTGATGCTCGCCGAAAAAGAACTCAGCGGCGGCGACTTCATGCTCGGTTTCGGCGACGTTCTGGTTGACCATGGAAACTACCCTGCCCTAGCCAAGTTTCATAGCAAAGGCGGATTCGACGCTTCCATAACGTTGAACGAAGTGGACGACCCGTACGCGGGCGCGGCGGTTTACGTTGACGGCGACATTGTGACAAAGTTAATCGAGAAACCTCCGCGAGGAGAATCGACAACAAAATGGAACAATCGCGGCCTGTTTATCTTCACTCCTGTCATTTTCGATGAAGTGCGAAGACTTGAAAAAAGTCCGAGAGGCGAATACGAGCTTCCCACAGCCGTTAACATGCTTGTTGAAAACGGCAAGCGCGTGGGAGCGATGCCTGTGACGGGATTTACATCCGACGTGGGAACCAAAGAAGAATTCGAGGAATATGAGAGATATATTATAAAAAAGCGCGGCTCTGATTGATGGAGAATTGACGCCGCTGCATCGGGGGACTTATGCGTTTTATTAAATCATTATTTCTTGCTCTTGCGGCATTCGTGGCGTTGTCGGTTCAGTCGCAGGCGTTCGCCTCTCTGGAGTTGGAACGCGCCTTTTCCACAGGCATGTTCTCAGGCGCTAAAGAAAGACCGCGAGAGGTGATCTCATTCAAATTCAAAAACAACTCAAGCGAGCCGGTAAAAGAAATTGCCATATCCATTTCCGGCTCTTTAATGGACGAACCGCGAAATGAAACCATCTCTTCTTTAGAGCCGGGAGCTTCAGCTTTCGCCCGCGCTTTCATTGCGGCTCTTCCCGCAGGCGGCTCCGGGACGGCTGACTTCTCGATAAAAGCTTCTATCGAAGATGAGTCCTATGATTGGAAGGTTTCCATCGATAGGATTCCTCCGGACTGGCGACGCATTCACCTTGCCACTCATTTTCATTACGACACCGTATGGATTCACAAGGACGGACAACGCGGCTACGCTCTTGTCGCTCTCGATCTTATAAAACAATATATCAATGCGGCCCGCGTAGATCCGACCTATTCGTTCGTTTTAGAACAAATACCTTATCTGAAACCATTTTGGGACACATATCCCGAAGACAGGGCCACTTTGCGCGACCTGATTTCCCGCAAACAGCTTGAACTTGTCGGAGGCTCATATATTCAACCCGACGAGAGCAGCGTGTTCGGCGAGGGTCTGATACGCAACTTATATTACGGAAAACTCTATATGGACTCTGTTATGAAAGGAGGCGGCGCGACCGCGGCATGGCAGATAGACAACTTCGGGCATACTTCACAACTTCCACAGATTCTTCGCAAGAGTGGATTCGATTCTTTCACATTTCTGCGCGGCGGCCCCATAGGATTCCCGCGCCAGTTCTTCTGGATGGCCCCCGATGGCTCTGAAATCATTTCTTTCGACCTAGACATGAAAGAAGACCTCGGCAAAGTGTTTTCAGGCCGCGTCAAGCTTGATAAACGCGAAGACGCGACTATGGAATTGTTCGAATTGATGGAGCGCGAAGTGCTTCCCGACACATTCGCCGCTCTTCGCGACATCCACAGCGCGAAATCTTTTTTTCTTCCTATTGGCGACGATTTCATGCCTCCAGTGCCAATGCTTGGCATGCTGACAAGATATTGGAATTCAAAATATATTTATCCAGCCCTTCGATTCTCATTGCCCAGCGCGTACTTCAACGATGTGGCGCTTCAGTTGAAGGATGACAAGCTGAATCAGAGATTCACCACTAAAGACCTGAACCCTGTTTTCACCGGTTGCTACTCTTCAAGAACGGACTTGAAGATCGCCAACCGCGAAGCTGAGACGACGTTCTTAGACGCTGAATATCTTTCAACAGTCGCAAATCTTCTCGGAGCGAAATATCCCGCCCGCGCGCTCGATAAAGCTATCCGCGAGCTTATGTACAACGAGCATCATGACTCTATTCCGGGAACCACAAACGAACTTTCATATCTTGATATTCTTTACGGGTGGCGCGAATCTCTATCTCTTTCAAAGGAAGTCCGAGACAACGCGTTGGAATATATCGCGTCTTCAATCAATATTTCCGCGTCCGACAACGAAGATATCGCGGTTGTGTTCAATACGCTCTCTTTCCCTAGAACAGATATTGTCGAGATGACTGTTTCATCTCCTGTAAATTCGATTAAAACCATTGATGGCGCGGATATTCCCTTTGACGTTTTTCCATCGAGCGGCGCTTATAGGCTGAGATTCACTGCAAAAGACATACCGGCTTTCGGATATTCCGTCTTCCGCGCGTCGCGCGGCGGAGCCGAATCCACTTTGTCCGTTGCCCAAAGCGCAACCTCAATCGAAAACGAATTCTATTCGGTCGAGGTCGATCCTAAACGCGGCGGAGGAATCGTGAGCTTTGTGGATAAGACCACAGGAACAAACCGCGCGTCAGAGTCCTCCGGCGCGCTTATGAATTCAATAGCCGTTTACGAGGACAAAGGAGACTTGTGGAGAATAAATATCCCTGAAAACTCCACAAAACTTCTCACATCCTCCTCTCCCGCTGTCGTCAGCGTGACTAGTGGAAATACTTTTTCAAGAATCGAATCAAGAAGCGGCCATGACGGCTTTTCTCTCGTCCAGCGCATCGATATGCAAAAAGGCGTTCCCAGAATCGATTTCACCACTTATGTGCATGACTTCAATGGAGAGAACAAGCTCTTCAAATTGCTTTTTCCGGTTTCAGGCCACGAAGGGCTTACTCCGGTTTACGGCGAGCGATTCGCTCCTTTGTCCAGAAAGCGAGGCGAAGAGTTCCCCGCCGACATGTGGGCCGGATGGTCAACCTCGTTCAATCTCAGAGCCGCCGGCAAATCTGTCCCTCTAGGAGTTCCCGCGATTGTTGTTAATAGAGACGAGCCTGAAGCTCAGACGTTTCTCAAAAACCTTGCTTCCGCTCTTATAAAAAGAGGAACGCCAAGCGTTACTTTCTTTGAAAGTCAGCAAGAAGACCTTACTACAGACTCGGTTATTTATATCGGCGACCCCGAAGCTTTCGAGCCTTTAGTCGATAAGCTCGGTTCTAATCTCAACTCCGCTCTTCACACAGTGAACAGAAAAGGCATGGCGGTTCTGTTCGACGGAGACAGGCCTATTTGGCTTATCGGGAAGAGAATGTTTTCCGACCCGGAAGCGTCTGAGAACCTTCTCAATAGCGTCATGTCTGAAAACAGCGCCGATTTCTCTGACGATATGTTGTTGTCTCCGGTACCTGATATCGCGTCGAAACCCGCCACTTTTGCTCTTATCAACAACGGCTCCAACGGATATCGTTTTGAATCCGACGGGTCAATCGCTCTTCAACTCCTCAGAAGCGCCACAGGAAGACCCGGCGGCGAGGCTTTCAGCAGGACTTTCTCAAAAGAAGACTGGAACCACAGATTCAGATACGCTGTCGCGACCGGAGAAGGCGATTTCGAAACTAAAAACATTGAGCAAGCCGCGCTTGCATTTAATCGTCCTCTGTTGGCGGTCTTGAAGCCTGCGGCTTCCTCTCCTCAATCCGTTCTGCCTGCTTCTGGCGCGTCGTTCTTCAGCGTTGAACCGGAATCGGTCATCGTTTCCGCCGTAAAAGCATCCGACAACTCGATTCCTGTTTACTCTCGAATCGGGAATCAACCCTCCATGACTGTAAGGGTGTACAACAACTCTCATTCGGATTCATCTCTTAAACTTTCTTCTAGATTCTCCTTCAAATCCGCTCATCTCGCGGATATGAGAGAAAACAAGACCGGCAAGCTTTCCATTGAGAACAACATTGTCTCGTCCATCATCAAACCTAGAGCTATAGAAACTTTCGTTATTGACATTGATTTGCCTTCAGGCAAGAACGCCGGAATAGGAAGAGAAACGGAGCCGGTTCAACCGGTATATTCCGCCTATTGGAGACACAACGACAACGTGGCTCCGCTCGGATACCAACCTCTCACTGTGAGCTTTGATCCTGTTAGCGTTGATTCGGCCTCGACTATCTCCGCCAAACTCAAAGTGGCAAGCTCATACACGGATTCATCGGCTAAAGGAAATATCGAGTTGCTGGCTCCGGAAGGCTGGAGCGTTGAACCATCAGCGATTAGTTACGATTTAGAACCGGGCGCTTTTTCAATTATAGATATTATCGTGACGCCCGCTGAAAACTCAAAAGGTGGAATTATCAGAGCTATCTACACGGACGAAGCACAGCGATTCTATGCCTCCCTTCGGGTTGGTGAAATTGATAAACCGACTATTTCAGCGCCCGAATCCATCGTCATCAAACCCGGCGAAGAAAAAAACATCGACGTCAAAATTACCAATCCGTCGTCTCACCTGATTTCCGGCGAAGCGATCATCGTTTCCCCAATAGGCACATGGGTTGAATCGCCTTCAACATTGCAGTTGAGTTTATCCCCTTTCAGAGCGTCTTATGAAGTCGCCGCGTCTGACGAATCCGTATTCCATGTCAACGTCAAGGCCGGTGAAAAAGCTTTAAGCGGCAGCTTCTGGTTCGTGCTGAAACTTATGAGCGATGGCGATTACACTTATTCCGATCCGGTGAATATAACTATATTGAAATGATATTTTTGATTGTGTATATGTTTTTTTACGACAATAATGTTTTCGAAGCGCAAGATATTGCCTGTAACTATCATTTGTTGAAGAGACGCTTTGTTTTTATTATCATCATGTGCGCAGCGTTGGACACTAACTTGGGAGCAAAATAATGGAGTTCATAACGAGAAGAGAGTTTATAAAATCAACAGGGATTGCCGCGGCAAGCGCCGTTTCAATCGCATTTCTGCCGGCCATAGCTTTTTCCGCCTCATCCGGCGAAGCTGCTTTTGCCGCTTCCGCGGTGATTCAACCTTCTTTCGCGGCTCCGGCCATCGCGCTTTCCGGGCAGTCGTTTCCGTTCAGGCTTTCTCCTTCTGGCGCGAGGGCCTCCATTGACAGCGCATGGATTGCGTCTCCCGGCGGAAAGCAGTTTGTTCTTTCTGTTGAAAACGGTCATTTTATCCCAACAGTCCCCTCTCCCCCCGGAATGTATGATTTGTACCTCGAAGTCTCAATGGGGGCCAACAAAAGATTCGAAAAGCAACCTCTTGCTGTGAAAATCGTTGAGCAATTCAAAACCGACTACTGTTTCGGGGCCATCTCAGACGTGCATTTCGGAGACCCGCGAATATCGTCTATGATTAAGGACTTCAGCGTAGAGGAAACATTCAAGAAAGAAATACAGATTCTAAATGAAAATCAAATTGAATTTTGCGTATGTTGCGGTGATCTCAGTTTTCTTCCGCCACGTTCGAAAAAGGAAATAATAGACTACGCGGACGCGCTGACATCCGCCGCGAAATTCCCCACATTTACAGTGCCGGGCAATCATGACGGCTACACGTCTGGAGCCGGAGGCAAAATCAATTTCGACACTCTGGCTCAATGGACGCGCGCCTTTGGCGTGCTTGATTATTCGGCCTTATACGGAGAAACCGCAATCTTGGGAATAAACACTTATAACGCTTCCCCTGATAAAAGAAATATTTTCGGAGGCTTGGGAGAAGTCGTCGATTCAGGATATGTGACTGACGAACAGCTTGACTCTTTGGACGCGATGTTTGCCGAAGCGAAGAAAACATCCAAACTAACAATCGCTTTAGGCCATCACAATCCTACCAACACAGTCAAAGACGTCAACGGCCCGTTCGAAATCGTGCCTTTCACTGAAACAGGACGCTTGGAACTTCTATCGCTTTTTGAAAAGCAATCTATAGATTATTTCTTCTGCGGGCATGTTCACGGCATTTACAGGGAACGATACGCAAACACTGAAATAGTGACCGTTCCCACAGCGGCCAGCCGTCCTGCCGACGGACATCCGGTGGCAATTTATTTGGTCAAAGTTTCAGATGGCAAAATTACTGACATCGAGACAGTGAAAATCGCTGAGTTATAATATTTCAAACCGCGCTGCCGCTCTAACGCTAAACTTTATTCTCTTCAAGCATGCGCGTGATTTCTTCAACGGCTCTGTCTGCGGTAAACAACTCTAAAGCTCTTCTTCTGCCCCCGTTTCCCATTCTCCGCGGCTTCTCAGACTCTCTCAATAAACTTGTCAACAAATCCGCAAGCTTATTCGCGTCTCCCGGCGCGAATAAAAAACCGGTTTCTCCTTCCTTCACAATCTCGGAAGGCCCGCCTGCGTTGGAAGCCACAACAACTTTGTTCAGAAGCATTGCCTCCACAATCGTCCTGCCGAATGATTCAGGTGAAGAGGCGGTATGAACATATATATCAAACGCATTAATAACATCGTAAATATCTTCCCTGTGTCCGATAAAATGAAATCTGTCTGATAACCCTTTGGAAGACACAAGATTTTTAAGTTTGTTAACATATTTCATATCGCCGTAAACGGGAGAACCTGCAACGATAAAACTCGCGTTGCTTACATCAGGCTCGATCAAGGCGGCCGCTTCGATCAAGTCTTCGATTCCTTTTATTTCCACCAGTCGCGATACATTCCCGATTACTTTATCGTCGATACTGATACCTAGCTCTGTTCTTATTTCTTCTGCGGTTCTGCTATTGATAACCTTTTCTACAGGGAGACCGTTATAAATCAACCTTGAATCTCTGTGTGTGTCGAACTGCGCGGCTGTGGCTTTTGAGTTGCACACAACCGTATCAGCCAACATAGCGGACGAACGCGAAAAAAAACCTCTGATTATCTCGTTTGAGAAAATGTCCCTGAAGTGCCAAACGACTCGCGCGCGCGATATTCTGCCGGCGATGCCTCCCAAAATATGAGCCTTGCTGGAATTCGTGTAAATCACGTCAACTTTTTGTGACTTCGCATATTTAGCAAGCTCAATTGCTCCGGGAACGCCTGATGCCGCCCCCAATGCGACAGGATAAAACTTCTTATAAGAAACGAAATCAGCTCGTCTGGTCCTTACAAATCGTTCCGCTCCGCTGACAATATGAACGTCGATTCTCAAATTCGTTACAGCATCCGCCAATGGGCCGTCTGAAAAGCTCGCAAGCGCTGGATTAACTCTGTTTCTATCCAGTCTTTCTAAAATCTCAAAAAGCGACCGCTCTGATCCGCCGAATTCAGCGGCGTGTGTTACGAAAAGTGTCTTGACCGGCTTGCCCATATAAATACTATACACCTTTGGAAAATACCGTCATATATTTTATAATGCGATTTACGAAACAACAACGCTTCGGCCTCATGGCGGCCTCGCGTTATTAGAATACGGCGATGAATCGATGTGTGGAATCGCGGGAATATATAATTTCTCAGGCGCTCCGATAGAACCAAATAGACTTGCGCGCATGGCTGAGAGCATTCGCCACCGCGGCCCCGACGACGACGGGACCCTCATCGACGGCTCTTTCGGCATGACTATGCGACGCCTCTCCATAATCGACTTGGAAACAGGCGCGCAGCCCGTCTCTTCCGAAGACGGCTTTGTTTCAGTGATTTTTAATGGCGAAATTTACAACTATGTCGAACTCCGCGCGTCGCTTGAATCTAAAGGCCACGCATTTTCAACCAAGTCCGACACAGAAGTAATCGTTCATCTTTATGAAGAACACGGAGCCGCGCTCGCTAATGAACTGATTGGAATGTTCGCTATCGCAGTTTGGGACGCAAAACACAGAAAACTCACTCTTATCAGAGACAGAATGGGCGTCAAGCCTCTTTACTGGACGCGGCGCGGAGACGAATTCCTTTTCGGCTCTGAAATAAAGTGTTTGCGCGCCGCCACCGATATCCCGCCTGAAATTGACATGCAGGCTCTCGACGCATATTTGAGCTGCCAGTATTTTCCGTTCGACACGACAATATATTCATCCGTTCGAAAGCTCCGCGCCGGCCATATAATGACGATAGAAAACAAACATCATAGCATCGAACGTTATTGGGAAATCAAATTTCCTGACGCTCCCATAGATATTGGCGAAAAAGAAGCTGTGAATAGGTTCACGGAATTATTTTATAAATCCGTCCAAAGAAGATTGATAAGCGATGTGCCGTTAGGGGCGTTCCTCAGCGGTGGCATCGACTCCGCGTCCGTGCTGGCGGCGATGCGCGAAATTTCCGGTTTGCCTGTTAAAACGTTCACATTGGGATTCGGCTCGGAAGCGCCCGGATACAGCGAGCTTGATTCCTCTAGAGTTTCCGCTTCTTTCTTTGGCGCGGAAGTAAATGAGCGCATCGCATCGGCCTCCGACATATTGGAGAATATCGACCGGATACTTTATCATTTCGATGAACCTTTCGGCGGAGGCCTTCACACTTGGTTTTTATCGGAATTCTCCTCGCCTCACATAAAAGTCGCTCTGACAGGCATCGGGGCCGACGAATTATTAGGCGGTTATCAGAGACAAAAGAGATTGAACATCGTGCGCGCTTTCAAGATGCTGCCGCCCTCAGCCCGTAAAGCTGTGGTTGCTCTTTCATCTCCTACAGGATTACAAAACAACATCATTAAACTAAATAGATTAGCTTCAGCCACAAAAAATGACATTTATTATGAATGGATTTCTGTTGCTGACGAATCCATAAAGAAAAAACTGTATAATCATTCTTTTTATTCAGCGCGCTCAAGCAATTCTCTAGGCAATTGGGCCGCAAGCGTATTCGACTGCGATTTGCCTTCAAATACTGACGATTTGATAAGTTTTCTTGAACTTAAAACAACCCTCCCTGACGATTTTCTCAATTATACAGATCGGATGACTATGGCTTGGGGACTGGAAGCGCGCGAACCGTTTCTGGACCACCAACTCGTGGAATTCGCCGTCTCTCTTCCTATGAACATGAAAATAAATAACGGCGTAACCAAATATATTCTTAAAAAAGCAATGTCTGACAAGCTTCCTTCAGAAATCGTCCATAGAAAAAAACAGCCTTTTCATCTTCCTATCGGAATATGGTTAAGAAACGAGCTTCGCCCGTTGCTTGAAAATACGCTATGCGCTTCCGAACTCGCAAGCGAGAAATATTTTGAACCCTTGGCTTTGCGCAAGCTGGCCGCCGATCACATTAACGGTTCATCTGATAACGGATGGCTGATATGGTCGCTCTTGCTTTTAGAGCGTTTGATGAGGCTGTATATATGAACCATTTGCTTAATGATTTATACTTATATGATTTTTATAGAAAGTTGTTTTTATATGTTTTTAATATTATTATTTGTGTTGATGCCTTTGATTAAAGCAAATCTTTTTGCTATTAATTAGTTATATTTTGTTTTGGTATCTATTATGAGTAGAAGTAATTATAGATTATATCTTTTTATGCTATTTGTAATATTCTTTGTTCTTCGATTACCATATTTGCTAAAACCCGAATTAGGAATGGAACGTATATTTCCATTTCTTTTAAGAGATTTAACAATAAAAGATATTTTGGCCGTGGCAATAAACGACAAAATAGCTCCTTTATATTATGTTCTTATTGGCTATATGTCTAAATCATTTTCGCACGAATTAATACTCGGTTTTATGTTATTATTAAATTTTGTTGTTGTAATTATGATTATATGTTTCGCTAATTATTTTGGTGGCTATCGGGCCGGACTTCTTAGCGGTTTTATCGCAACATTCTCTCCATTTATGATTTATTGTTCCATATCTCCAAGGTATGAGAATATTTCAATGATTTTCGCAATATTGTCATTATGGTCGTGCTATTCACTATTAAATGTAAAAACAAACAAAAAAAACATTCTAGTTTACTTTTTATCATCTTTATTTGGCCTTTTTTCTCACTACTATTTCTTGTATCTGCTTTTATTTCAAAATGTTTATTTTTTGTTCTTTAGAAAGAAAGCTATAATCTGGCTGTCTATTCAAATGACAATCCTTCTTGCATTTGCCATCTGGATGTCATATTCATTTAACATTATGAACTTTTCCGAAGATGGCAACACTATTCAAGCAATAAACTATATAGCTGTATTTAGTATGTTGAAACTATTTTTGCTGAAAATATTTGCTGTTCTGGCTTCATTTAATTCAGGAGCATATTATCCTATATTTGAAAATACTTTACTTTCATACTTCATTGTCATTTCAAACTCATTACTAATATTATTTTTACTTGTTGATATATATCGCAAAGTTATATCAAAAATGTATTCTGATTGTATTCTATATTTATCGTTCACGTTATTTACGGTTTTATTATTAGTATTCATATTTAATCAACTATACGGCTTTTTGTTTTCTTCTAGACATGTTGTTCATATTTATCCAGCATGGTGTATTTGCATTGGACTTGTACTTACTAAATTAGATAAAAAGCTATTATATTATTCAATGATGTTATGTGTATTATTATCATTTATAATAGGCATACATCATTTTTATTTATCCATCTACTATCCAGATCACATTACTTTAGAATATGTTCTTAACGAGATAGATAATCGAGAGCAGGATTCTGATATTATTTTAGTTACGCCTTCATATTACCAAGTAAATGTTGCTTATCATTTTGAAGGTACAACAAAGCAATTTGGACTACCTCATGATTACAATATTTATCATGCTGATGATTATTTTGCAAATAATATATCAGATATCAAATCTAGGTTGTCAACTATTCATAAGTATAAAAGAATCTGGCTTCTTGCCCCATACATATCGGAACGTAACGCTTTGCTATTGAATACGATAATTACTCAGATAAGCGATTCAAATTATTATTTATCTGAATCACGGATGATTTACGGCGACGTCATGCCGAAAGCTGAAGGCAAAATATTTTTGTTCGAAAAGATAGAATAGCATTTGTAAAATAACATGAAGGGATGATTATATGAATAATAATGGTAATAATATGAGCAACATTATTAAATTTATAGTAATAATAGGTTTTGTTTTATCGTTAACATTGAGTCTACTTTTAAATTCATATTCATTTTTATCAATGCTTACTTCTGACAATTCCGTAGATAATTTACATTTTCAGATATTTCAGTTAAAAATTGCTTTTTATCATTCTTGTATATTCTTCAGCTTTTGTTTTATTTTTACAAACAATAAAACAAATAGGATTATGCTCACTAATTGCGAAAACGCTATATCAAACAATAAAACAAAACTATTTGCGATCAGCTTCTTAATTCTTTTTATTGAGCTTGCATTAATTAGATGGATTCCTGCATATTTAAAATTGATGAGTTATTTCACAAATTTCATACTACTTGCATGTTTTCTCGGTATAGGAATTGGTTGTATGTGCGCAGGCCGCAGAATCAGATTATTTAAGTATTTTCCAATGTTTCTTGCATTTATAGTAATAATCATTGCAATTATTTATCCATTGAATTATGCCGGACTATTATCTTATCAGACAGGTAATTATTCTGAATCAATAATTTATTTTGGCGGCACACAACATGCTATAAATTCACTATTACAGAATACTATAGTGTTTATGATAGTCATATTCGTATTTTTAATAATCGCATTCTTGTTTTCTGGTCCGGGACAAATTATGGGAGAATTGTTCAATGATATCGATAATCCAGTTCATGCATATTCAATAAATATTGTTGCAAGCATATTCGGTATAATAGCATTCTCAGCTTTGTCTATGCTTTGTTTGCCTGCTTGGTTGTGGTTTGTTGTTATTTCAATAATTACACTAACATTATCTTGCAGAAGCAACATATTATTTATTATTCAGACAGCGATATTTGTTATACTTGCAACATCATTAGCATTTATGATGAATATATCTAATAACTCAAAAATAATTTGGTCACCATATTATAGGATTACATACACAAAACCATTGATAAATATAAATGATATCGGACACCAGCTAATGGTGAATTATCATAACGATACAAATCCAGCGTATAATTTAGCAAACTTAATTGCGAGAGATTCACACTCTAAAATATTTGAAGACGTATTAGTTATCGGATCAGGTTCAGGAAATGACGTCGCTCATCAACTGCTTTACGGAGCGAAAAGAATAGACGCCGTGGACATTGAACCGACTGTTATAAAAATAGGCAAAGAAGACCATCCAAACAAACCTTATGAAAACGCTAATGTTAGTATAATTAATGACGACGGCAGGTCATTTCTCAAATCGACAGAAAAAAAGTATGATCTTATCGTTTATGGGGCAGTGGACTCAATAACATTGATGAGCGGATTCTCTAGCGTTAGATTGGAAAGTTACCTTTTTACAACTGATGCATTTGAAGATGTAAAAAAGCGTTTGAAGCCCGGCGGAATATTCGTAATAAACAATTATTTGCGCCAGAATTGGTTGAGCGTTCGTATTTACAGAATGCTCGAAACCGTTTTTGATCAAGAGCCCGTTTTGTTAATGATACCCAACAAGAGAAGAATATCGGATCTAGACGGACCAAGCGACGCAATTTCACTATACATGGCCGGAGATATAAGTCACATCAAGCGAGCTTTCCAGAACAATGATAATCAATATCAAATGATTACCGAAACCCCATGGAAGAATAGTTCAAATGGCTTTGCACATAACGGGTTTCACGCTCAATCTGATGAATCAGATATCGATGTATTCTCCTATAATGACGTTGAAGTAATTGGCGGACATGAAAAGCTGCTGCCGAACGATAACTGGCCTTTCGTTTATCTTCGAAGGCAAAGTCTGCCGACACATAACTTATGGGGTCTATTTCTTATTGCCATTTTGTCGTGTGGCCTGATTCTCACAGTCGCCGGTAAGGAAAGCGTTTCTAAAATTAGTTTTCATTTTTTCTTCTTAGGCGCTGCTTTTATGCTTCTGGAAACTGAAAGCATAACTAAACTAGCCCTTATCTATGGATCCACGTGGTTTGTGAATTCAGTTGTTTTTATCGCCGTTCTAGCAATGATTTTCATGGCAAATATTTACATTATCAAGCGACCAATCGGTTCAGTTTATCCTGCTTTTTTCTGTTTGATTGCGTCTTTAATAGTCAACTATCTAATAGGCGTCGACTTCTATCTTGGAAAAGGCTGGTTTTGGGAAAATATCATCTCTAATATTGTAATATTTTGTCCGATAGCGTTTGCCGCTTTAATATTTGCCCGTTCATTTTCGAAATCAACCCGTCCTGCTTTTGATTTAAGCTCAAATCTTCTGGGAATCATACTTGGCGGTCTTGCCGAATATGCTTCGCTCAAATTCGGTTATAATGCGTTACTGATTCTTGCTGCGATTCTGTATTTTTGCGCAATGTTTTTCATGCCAAGACGAAGGATATCATAAAGCTCAAACATGACTTTCGGCGATGCAGGATTTAATGATACAAAAGAGTAGCAATGAAGCCGTTTTTCAGGCAAGTGTTTGTAAGACCCCATCGCTGTTAACGAAGTGTCCGAATGCTTTCAGGACTAGCTGTTGGGTCTCGGTC
>JAKQBV010000313.1 GCA_029573925.1 bacterium | reverse complement strand
GCTCGACTTGCCTCCGACCTGCATGAAATCCGCCCCTCGGCTTTCAACGGTATAGCTGTGCGTAAAACCGCCCCACGCGTTCTTCACCGTCACCAGCCCCGCGACGTCCGTCTTCGATTCGTTTTCTCCGGACACCTTGTCTTCTTCGGCAAGGTATCTGTGCGTCAGTTCTATCACGTCGAGGTCGGATAAATTCAACCCCTGCTTCCTTATTCGCAGCGAACCGTAATCAAGGTCCAGAGTGTAGTCCGTGTCGCGTGTGAGCGCCTCGCCGTTGACTCTCACCTCGTCGCTGCCCTCGATCACAGGCAACTCGCTCTCGTCGATGTAGTACGGCCCCATCGGGTTGCCGTCGGACGCCTTCGAATCAGAGATCGAAAAAAGAGTCCGCGCGTGCCTTCCCAGTTCGCGCTGTTTTGCGCCAACGCTCTGCGCGGCCTCAAACTCAACTGTCGTGCTTTTTCCGAACGACGCCATTCCGTCTATGCCCGCCAACTGATGCGCAAGCTCGCTCCGCGTAAGAGCGCCATTCGCCATCCGGTGGTCCACCACCTCGTCGGACAGATATGACACGCCCCACTTTTCGATTGAAAGCTTCCAAATTCTAAATGTTCCCGGAACTCGAGTGCCTGCGTTTGTTTCGGAATTCAATTCTTCGATTGTATCAGACATGATAGATTTATCAGAAGTCTCGTTTTTTCTTGAAGCGCTTTTTTCCACAGGTTTGTTTCGGTTGTCGTGAATAGTGTTGCCGGATTCATTGTTTTGTGTATCCGTAATAGTTTGAAATCTGAATCCGGTGAACTTGCCCGGAGCCCCGCCGCTTCCGCTGGGCACTTCATATTCCACAACGACCCGCTCATTGACGCCAATCGACCTATCGAATGTAATCTCGCCTTTGCCGTAGAGAATAGTGTACCCGGCGCCGCGCGTCAGTTCGCTTCCTCCCACGCGAACCTTCTCCGTGCCCGGCAGAATGTTTGTCGATTTAATCTTGTACGGCCCCGGCGTGTCGCTTCCGAAAAACACGAGCTTTTTCAGTTTCGGCGGTTTGCTGTAGTTAAGCGCGCTCAATTCAAGCCCTGCGACATCGAACGAGAATCCCAGACCCGCGATCTGATAATCCTTGGTCTTTTCCTCTTTGCCGAAAAGGGCCTTGAACCGCTCATAATTCTGTGTTCCATAGAATGAAGCGCGTCCGGACCCGGAAAAAGAGCCGCGCATGTCCGCGTCCTGTTCTACGGTCTCGACATCCTCCGTGTCGGAATCCAACATCAACTTCAATTTCACATCTCCTGAATCCGAGAAATCAAGGCCCTTGGAAGACATGCTGAATCCCGTTAGCTTGCCGCCTTCGAGTCTGATGCTGACGCTTCCCGGCTCCTTCTGGTCGTTCTTGTCGGCAGTTTTGCCTCCGCTCGCAGTCAATGGTTCTACCGCGACAGGGAAAGCCGACCCGGTTGCCTCGTCCGAGATTGCTCCGGCTCTGCTCAAGACCCTTGCCGCAAGCGGAGAGTTTGCATCGCCTGACCTCTGCGCCAACTGCCGCTCCATAGTCCTCAACCTACTTCTCAACTCGGCAAGAGCAGCCGAATCCTCTTCTATCTCGCTACAAAAACCTGCTTTTGAAAACAGTAATGACATTGCAATAAGGATTGAAACAGTTAAAACCGAAATAGCTTTGAAAGCAAATAATAATGGCTTCAAATTTGTTTTTTGAATGCCGAAAATAAATGTATGGCTGCCATTAGTGCATCCTCTTGCTTCAAACGCAAAACCATGCGCCTTCGCGCTGTCATTAATGCCAACTTTGTGATTAGAATCTGTCGTCTTGCGATACATTGCCATTTAACCTATAAAGCTTTCGTCCCGCGCGGAGCAACTTGAAAATCGTTCCGCGAAAAACAGAAGCCGAGTAATTTTCTAAACTCACGCGGGGTGCGCTATCTTCTTTTATCGTTCACGCCGGACAACTCCTTCCCGACATACTCCTGATTGAGAATAGCGCCCAATACGCCAAGAGTTTCTTGTTTCAAGAAACAACAATATCTCCGCAAAAAGAATGTCAGAATTGCCTGTCAGCAATTATTATATCATGATCTCGGCTTTGGGGACTGTTAACCCAATAAATATTTCTAACATTCCCAAGCTCAATCTCGGACTTTGTCGGGCGCGCGCCCGACAACCGACTAATCCGCTATTTGCTTGCTGATTCGCCATCAAAGCCTTAACGGCCAAATATGTCGATAATCAGCAATTGACGAGAGTCGAGCTTTTGTTCGTTTGCCGCGCGCGCGCATTCTATCCTGTCACACCCGGCATTTAGAATGGGGGATAAAGAATGAGGAGGCTGATATGAGAGGGAATAAGGAGAAATCGTTATGCGCGATATGCGGCGTTGAATTGCGCGGTGGAAAAAGGTCTTACCCGAATCCTGTGTGCGGGCAATGCGACAGCCGGGCGCTTAACGCCAATGGAGAGAAAGCAAAGTGGGGGTTTGAGTACGTATTTAAAACGCAGGAGAGATACCAAAAAGCCCTCGACGAAGCAAGGCGCCATTACAACGACAATACTATTGACGCCATCATTGTCCCGGATGACGGCGAAAATCCCGTATTCATTGACGGGCGCAAATGCTGGAGGCGTTATCGCTTCGGCGGATATTTGACTATGAGGGACGATTTCGATTGCTCAGACATCAGCGAGTTTTACAGAAAGCACAATAAACCTCGATCAAAGACTAGCGAAAAGAAGAATGATTGACCGGAGCTCTGTTGATGCGAATAATAGAACGAAAGCCATGCGCAGCGCTGAAGGAGAGAACAATGAATTTGATAGAACTGCTTGAAATGAGGGGCCTTGATATCAATGACAGAATTAAGATGTTGCGCCATCAAGTCAGCGGATATGATCTTTACGACATCTATAAACAGAATCTAAGCCACTTTGAAATCTATCAAGCCACACAAGGGAAATCCAGTTTGAACTGCAACTATATAGTCTCATTCATCGGCGCTCCCCATGGCCATGCCGTTTTCGTAGGCGTTTACAAGATTAAAGACGAAAAGCCTATGAGCGAAGTCAAGCTGCCGCGTAACTTTCCGTATATGGAACTCATTGAGGGAGCGCAGACATGGTACGACATGGTCAGGCGCGAAGGATTTGACGATTTGATTGACCGCGTCGTGATCGACTGGGGACAATCGGAGCGTTCGTGGCATCAGTGGCTCAAGCCGGACAAACCCAAGGAGATTGTCGAAATCCGGCCCGCAGGATACGTAAAACATTTCCCCGGCTTTATGGAGCTTTCACTCAAATATTCGGACTTAAAAACAATGATACGAAACCCCGTCGCCAACCGGGAGTGGCACATACTGCTCAAGTCCGTGGCGGGCGTCTATATGATTCTCGACAGGAAGACGGGCAAACAATATGTGGGAGCCGCGTATGGCGCTGACGGCATTCTCGGCAGATGGAGAGCATACGCCGAAACAGGCCACGGCGGAAACAAACAGTTGATAGAACTACTGCGCAAGAATCCCGGCAATGCCAATAACTTATGCTTCAGCATCCTTCACACACTGCCGAAAAGCAGCACAAAAGACGAGGCCCTTGAATGGGAGCGCCTGTTCAAGAACAAACTCGGAACCCGCGCCTTCGGACTGAACACTAATTGACAAACTAGACAAAGGTGGAGGTATAAAAACCCTATTGCTGTATCAATGTTATCGTCGCGGACGACAGACATCTGTAACTGTGGGAACCATTTTCTACTCCTCAAAGATTCCGCTCGCGAAATGTTATTTTGGCGATTACTTTGTCACCCAGAACAAGAACGGCATCTCCGCCCTTGAGTTGGTGAGAATTCTGGACGGCTCCTGCAACACTGCGTGGAGAATGAAGCATAAAAGCAAGCGCGTAATGCTTCTTCTCAATAACAGTAAACGGATCGGCGGAGACATTCTGGTGGACGACTCGTACCAGTCGCTCTGATATGTCTTTGGGTGAACCACGAGGTAAACACCAGCAAGATCGTTTTTTAATGGAATAGAAAGTTTTCGAGCGAAACAAAAAAACTGATTAAAAAAGCATTCAAAGGAAGACGGCACTGCCGCGCTAGGTCTGTTTGCGGTTTACACTCTATTGTTTGACCTAGCACACCCGCATGGCGCTTGTTTCAAAGAAGATTCAACAAACATCAAACTTAAGAAAGTGATTACCTCTAGAAATAAAGTTTTTTCGCACGGCGGATTTCCCAAACATAAAGTGAAAGGGGACGAAATATTTGATGGCTGGAAGAATTGGCTGGATAGCGCGTCGAAATGCGCAGTTAAGATGCCTAGCGATTTAGAAATCAAGCGAAAACAGTGATTGTTTTAGAATATGATTATTATTATCACTGCTGTCCCGAAAGGGACAGGGTTTGCAAAACACCCCTAATAGATAAAGGGCTTTTTGCAGAAATTTGCGGATTCTATAAATAGATTGCCCCCTTTGAGCAGCGATGAGCCGTCCAACTTGAACGAATAAAATGAAAAGTTGATGCGCTACCGGGAGAATCGTTGGAGTTTTAAATAACT
Source organism: bacterium (assembly GCA_029573925.1). Classification (GTDB taxonomy): domain Bacteria; phylum UBP15; class UBA6099; order UBA6099; family UBA6099; genus UBA6099. Next base: position 761 of record JAKQBV010000313.1, on the reverse strand, counting down.
TATAGAGCCAGTAGAAAATATCACGATATGCAAAGAGATTTATGCGCGGCAGGGAGTCCATATTCGACAGAGACCAGCCGGTTTAAGGCAGGTGGCGCAGCTACTTGAGAATCCGAATCACTTCGCCCGCGAAAAATGGCTCCCGCGCTTTGCCTTGGATACCACCTCCGAGCTTTGAAATTTGGATTTTACTAAACGGTGTCAATCGGTAACAGTTGAGTGTGTTATCGCTTTGTCTTGCCAGCACGCCAAGGGCCGGGCGCATGCCATCTGCCGTCAAATATATGGCCCGAATTCAACGCATCCGCAACGGGTCCGAGGAAAGACTTAATTGCATCGACCACAACGCCGAAGTCTCCGGGCGCGCTCTCAATGCGGCTCTTGCGAATAAAGCCGCGCCACTGTGTTTTTTTGTAGGATCGGCTTTCAGTTCAACGGCAAAAGCAAACGGTTGCGACTGAATGGCCGTGCCGCGCGCTGCGAATGTTTTGTTTACAGCTTCCGCAAGCGTGGTTCCATCGAAGTCGAACTGTCGCGATAAAAGCCAGATGTCGAAAAAGTCTTTCATGCGGCTGTTCAACGCGCCCATTTTCGTCATGGCCTCGAATTTTTCTGCGACAGCGCTTTCCCTGCTGTAACCGAGAAGCCGGGGCGCGGGCATATCAAGCATCGCGGGGAATTCAATCCGCGCGGCGGGAGGAACAACAACATCTCCGAACCCGATGTCCAGTTGCATAACGACCCTTGCGTTGCCCAGATGT
>JAKQBV010000291.1 GCA_029573925.1 bacterium | reverse complement strand
TGCCGGGAAGTTATGTCCGTCCAGCCTATCGCGGCGGGCGGGATTGTTTCGGACTCCTTCGAAGGAGCAGCCGCAGGCGGGGCCGGCTCGGCTTTCTCAGTTTCCGGCGCGCTCCCTTTGTTCTTGTTCATTCCCGAGCATCCTGCCGCAATCGGGACAATCAGACAAATCGCTGCCAGCATTCGGATTATTCTTTTTTTCATGAGGTTCTCCTTTTTGGTAGGATATATCTTGATGAAACACGCATAGTTGCCCCGAACATTTTTTTTGTTTGACCATATTCTACACCTCTATGGAGATGTCTTGAAGAGCCGCGAAATAATTGCGGAGGGTAGAGAGCGTAAAGCGAGTGTTTACATGGATTTCTGTTTGGATAAGAATATACGCGCCGGATACAAAGCTGTCTTGAGGCGATAAACGGAGATTCTAGGATGCCTATTTATAGTTTCGAGGGACGACGACCGAAAATTGACGCGAGCGCGTGGGTTTTTCCGAATGCGGTGATAATCGGCGACGTGACTCTCGGACGCGAAGTTTACGTGGGAGCCGGAGCGATTCTCCGGGGGGATTACGGCTCAATCGAAGTGGGAGACGGGAGCGCTATTGAAGAAGGAGTGATAATACACGCCCGACCGGAAGACAGGACGTCTATCGGCAGAAACGCGATGCTTGGGCACGGAGCGATGGTTCATAACGCCGTCATTGAAGACGACGCGGTAATCGGGATGCGGGCCGTGGTTAGCGATTATTCGAGAGTCGGCGAATGGGCCATAATTGGCGAGGGCGGGTTGGTGAGGAACAGCCAGATTGTTCCTCCGAGAACGGTAGCTTTGGGAGTTCCGGTCAAGGTCGTAGGCGATATTAAGGAAAACCATATTCAGATGTGGACATGGGCTAAAGAGTTGTACAAGGGGCTGGCGCGCAGGTATCCCGCCGGACTTGAAAGAATCGATTGAACCGGATTTTTCCGCCGTTTTTTTTCGCTCATTGAGCATCGGGAAAACAAATTTTTTTGTTTTTTGAGGTTTAATAATAGGCATGCCGGAGCCGGGCGACATAAGGATAGTGGTTCATGACAGGAACGCGCCATTCGCGGAGTCGGTTCGCGACTATCTGCGCAGTCTTGGATACAGGGCGGAAGCAGCGTCGGCTCCCGGCGAGGCGTTGAGGATTCTGAGATCGGGCCGCTGTCAGGTTCTAATCGTCGGGGCGGACTATTCGGACCCGTCCGATTTCGTCATGCCGGCCTCGGATGAATTTCCCAATCTGTGCGTTGTCGTGATGACGGACCTGCCGCTCGAAGAGAAAGCGAACAGGTGGCCGACGGCGTTTGCCAGATTAAGGAAGCCCTTCCCGTTTGAAAAACTGGCTGACATTCTGGATAGGGCGATAACGCTCGACAGGATTTTTTTCGATCTGGAAGAAAGAGTGATGAATAACGTCGGCAGGAGATTGCGCGCGGCGAGAAGAATGAGGGGGCTGACTCTCGCGGAGCTTTCCGAAAGGGCCGGACTGTCGGCAAGCCTGATTTCAAAAATCGAGACGGCAAACGCCGCGCCGTCCGTGTCCTCTCTCGTCAAATTGTCGAGGATTCTCGATATCAGAATAGCAAGCCTTTTCGAATAGGCGGGCGGAAGTTTCGGGGGACGCGCCGTGTTTGCCGAAACGCAACATGCGTCATTCGGTTCCGGGTTTTGCCAATTCCTGCGGAGCCGGCTCCGCGGGCAGTCCTAAATCCAGAATCAGGTCGGCAGCCTTTATCTCGCCGGATTCTATCTTTCTGCCCTGCTCTATAAGCTCGTCAATTTTCATCTCGCGCTGTTCTTTCGCCCAGACGTCGAAAAGTTCCTGAGAGCGTTTTTCAAAGGAGCGCAATTGGTCGGCGATGCCCTGAACGTCCGGGTTGTTTTCGCCGCTGCGCACGTATCCGTCGAGGCTGGCGGCGGTCTCTCCGAGGAGGGAGGCCGTGCTCAGGCATTTAGTGTGCACAAGATAGTAGTATTCCGATTTCGGCGCGAGGCTCTGGTAACAGTCGTACACCTTTTTAGAGTTTTCCGCCATCTCGGTCAGTTCCGGAATTTGTTTTCCCATGAAGGAGCCGGCTCTCGAATTGAGCCGGTTGATGAATCCCTGCATCTCCGTGTAAACAATCATAAAGTTTTGGTCGCAGTCTTTGCGCTTCATGACGTATTCGATTGTCTCGACGCGTTCGGCCAGAGCGTAAACTCGTGAACGCAGGCTCGCCAGATAGGGGGTCTCGTCTGTGAATACGGATATCCGTTCGACCTCGGTTTTTGCTTCCTTGAATTTGTTGAGGGCAAGGTAGGTTTCGATGAGGCGGACGGAGATGTCCGAGCGGTTGAGGTCGTGAGCGAGAGCGGCGAGTAAGCTCTTCTGCGCGTTTCCGAAATCGCCCATAGCGAAATATGATTCGCCGAGCGCGTGATTGATGCGGATGGAGTCTTTGCGGCCCGCGCCTTTGAGCGCTTTTTCCAGATATGAGACGGCTTCTTTATGTTTTTTGTCGTGCAGGCGGATGAGGCCCATGTGCTGGTTGGCGCGCCTGTCGTTCGCGTCGGTTTTCAGGGCCAATAAAAGGGCTTTTTCCGATTCCGGATAATTGTTTTTGAAATAGAGGATTTCGCCGCGCATCGAGTGGAGCGGGGCGGAATTCTTATGCCATTTGACGGCTTTGTCCACGGCTTCGAGCGCGCCGTCGCTGTCGTCCTGAGCGCTGCGGCACTCGGCTAGAAGCAGCCACGCTTGAAGGTTTTTCGGTCTCCTGCGGGTCAGCTTCGCGGCTTGCTCTTCGCAGGATTCGTATTGTCCGGTGCGCAACCTCTGTTCGGCAAGCTTAAGCCCCCGGTGCGCGCTGAACGCCATATATCCTGCAGAGAGGAAATAGAAAGCGACTGCCCCGCCGACGATGAGGATGAAGAGTTTCCAGTTGTCCTGAATTTTTAATGGCGGACGCTTTGAGCCGCCGGTGGCGGCGGGTGCAGGCTTCGCAGTTGTGTTCGCTCCGCATTCGGGGCAGAACTTTAGTCCTTCCCGCAACTCGGCTCCGCATTTATCGCATTTCATTCGGCGTCCTGTCCTTATGTCCGGCTGTCATATACTTATCATTATAATATGGTTCGACAGCAAATGTAAGAAGAGCGAGCTTATGAAAATTGATATGAAAAATGGAGTTGTAAGAACCGACAAATGTGATGTTTGCGCGCGGGCGGAGAAACAGATAAAATGTAATCCTTGTTAAGGAGACAGGGCGTATGAAAACAACGAAAACCTCAATCTTTATTTCAACAATATTTTTCGCGGCGCTCGCGGTTTCTGCGGCGCGTGCGGCGGACGGCATCCGGCTGGATCTAACCGATGGCGGAGCGGCGGTCCTCACTGTCGGCGGACGCTCTCATTTCTCTCTGGCCGCCGTCTCCGTTCAGACGTTCGAGCCGTCCGTCTCGATGCAGTTCGGGTTCTTCAAACGCTCGAAAAAGAACCTTGCCAAAGAGAATCTTGTGATGTCAGGCTCAGCCGGTGGAGGGGTTAAGCTTTCGACATCTCAGGGAGCAGACGCGGGTGAAGTAAGGCTGGAACGCACGGCGGCCGGCAACGCGAGGCTCATTGTGGAGATAGCGGACGGGATTCCTGTTTCCGCTGTGGAACTGATTTTCTCCGGCGCAGAGGACGACAGGTACTGGGGATTCGGGGAACAATACAATTTCATCGACATGAAAGGCCGCGCGGTTCCCATCTGGGTTCAGGAACAGGGCGTCGGCAGATTTGAAAAACCCACTATGCCTTATCATGGAAAACTGACGGACTCTTATTTCCCTATTCCTTATATGATTGACCCCGCAAAAGGCAGAGGGCTGCTGGTGGAGAACACGGGGTATATCGAGTTCAACTTCGGCGGAAAACCGGGGATGTGGAAGGTGGAGGTGTGGGACGACAGGCGGGTGTCGATGCTGATGTTTGGGGGGCCGCGCCCGGCGGACGTGGTAAGGCAGTTGACTGCGGAGACGGGCAGGGCGACGGCTGCTCCTCCGGACTGGGCGCTCGGGGGCGTGTGGATTTCGGCTCAGGGCGGCATGGACGAGGTCTCCCGCCGCGTAGAGTCGGCTCTCGACGCGGGCATCCCGGTTTCAGCCGTCTGGAGTCAGGACTGGGTGGGCAGGCGGCATTTCGGCGCCGGCAACTACGGCGTCAACTACCGTTGGTTCCACGACGAGGAGTATTACCCCGGACTCAAAGAGAAAATCGCGGAGTTCAACAGCAAGGGCGTCCGCTTTCTGGCTTATTTCAACCCGTTCGTGATTGAAGAAAACAAGCATTTCCAAGAAATGGCGGACAAAGGCTATCTTGTGAAAAATGCGGACGGAGAGCCTTATGTGTTCCAGATAATCACGTTCAAGGGCGGGCTGATAGACGTGACGAATCCGGGGGCTGCGGACTATTTCAAGGAATACGCTAAGGCCGCGACTGACATGGGCATCAGCGGATGGATGGCAGATTTCGGGGAATGGCTCCCGTACGACGCCCGCCTGTACGACGGCGACGCGCGGCTGTTCCACAATCTCTACGCCACCCAGTGGCACAAGATAAACCGGGAGGCGCTCGAAGAGGCGTATCCGGACGGGGATTTCGTCATGCTCACTAGGTCGGGCTACACATACGAGCGGCCTGTGGCTCAGGTGGTTTGGGCGGGAGACCAAGAGGCGGAATGGCACGAGGGCGACGGGTTTCCTACCGTCGTCACTGCGGGCCTGACAGCCGGGCTGAGCGGCATCCCATTTTTCTCTCACGACATCGCCGGGTTTTCCGGCGGCCCCAGCGAGAAGGAACTTTTCTTGCGATGGACGGAGCTTGGCGCTTTCACACCCGTCATGCGAACTCACTGCGGACTCCAGAAATTCAAGAATCACAGGTTCGACACCGACGAGGAAACTCTGTCGCATTTCAGAAAGTTCGCTCTGGTTCACCGCGCGCTTCTCCCTTACCTGAAACAGCTTTCCGAGACCGCGCTCAATACCGGACTGCCCCTCATAAACCACACCGTGTTGATAGATCCGGAATGGGAAAAATCGGTGGACGCTAGCGGCCAGTGGATGCTCGGCCCTGACATTCTGATAGCTCCCGTGACGGCCAAAGGCGCTTCAACCGTCGAAGTTCATCTTCCGTTCGGGAATTGGGAACGGATATCGACAGGGGAGATTTTCGAGGGCAGAAGTTCTATCGAGGCCGCCGCCCCTGTGGGCGACCCGGCGGTTTTCGTCAGAGCCGGAGCCTTGCCGGAAGTCATCGCTGAAATCAGGGACATCCTTTCCCGCTGAACAGCGTCTTTCCAACTCGTTCCGTCATCAGCCTTGTTCGTATATAATTGAGAAAACCTGCGCTGATTATCCGCGCGTTTTGATTGGTTGCCGCATGACCGCTCGCGAACTGATTGAGAAAAGAATAATCGACTTGAACCGGGAAAAGGGATTGTTTCCGTCTGCCGGAGGCAGGGTTCTGGCGGCTGTTTCCGGCGGGGCGGATTCGGTATGCATGCTGAACGCGCTTAGCGGGCTTGCTACCGCGCTGAAGATTTCGATTGTGGTAGCCCATTACAACCATTCCACACGGGGCGAGGAGTCGGACGCCGACGAGCGTTTCGTGGAGGGCATGGCGGAAGAGATGGGGCTGGATTTCATCAGCGGAAGGTTGGACCCCGAACTGATGGAAAGCGCGGGCACAGGCTCCCGCGAGGCGGACCTTCGGGAGATGAGAAGGGCGTTTCTGACGCGGGCGGCGAGAGTGAAGTCAGCGTCGCGAATAGCGCTCGCGCACAACGCCGACGACCAAGCTGAGACGTCGCTGATGCGATTGCTTAGGGGTTCGTCACCGTCGGGGGTGGCCGCCATGCGCCCGGTCTCCGGCTCGTTCGTCCGGCCGCTGCTTTATTGTTCGAGAGCGGAAATCGAATCTTTCTGCGCGGAGTCCGGGCTTGCTTTCAGGACGGATTCGTCGAACGCCGACATGCGGCACACGAGGAACAGGATGCGCCTTTCGTTGCTGCCCCTCATAGAGTCCGAGTTTAACCCGCGCGCGCGTGAAAACATAGTGAAGTTCGCCGATCTGCTGAGGGACGACATCGACCTGCTGGAGATGATAGCGGGGGCTGCGGCGGCGGACGCTCTGATAGAGCGGGGGCCGGGCCGCGTCTCGTACAGACGGGACTCTCTTGCGGGGCTTCCGGAGCCGCTGTTGCGACGCGTGCTGCGCAACTCAGCCGCCTCTGTTTTGGGCGGCTTGGCGTGGAGAATAGAGAACTCTCACATCGAGGCGATGACCCGGTCTTGCGTGTCTCCGGGGACGGGCGCGGAGACGGCGCTGCCCGGCGGCGCGCGCATGTTGAAAAAATATGATTCGGTGGAGATTGTTTCCGGGCCGCAGCAGAGCGGAGCGCAGGTCTCAAGCCCGCGAGCTTTCAAGGCGGCTCCCGGAATAGTCGCCCTCCCGGAATTCGGGATAGAGCTTGAGTTCAGAGAGATGTCGCCCGCGCCGAGGATGGCGGCCAACGACAATCCTTTCACAGCATATCTCGACGCGGACGCGCTAGGCGACGAACTGGTCGCTAGGCGCAGGGAGCCGGGCGATGTCTTCCAGCCGCTCGGAATGAAAAGCGAAAAAAAATTGTCGGACTTTTTCATTGACGCCAAGGTGGACCGCGCGGAGAGGGAAACGGCGGCGTTGCTGACGGCGTCCGGAGGCATAGCGTGGGTGGTCGGCCACAGGATAAGCCACCGCTACAGGGTGGGCGGACACACGCTTCGAGTTATGAGGATATCGGCGCGGCCGCTCGGAGAGGGGGCGTCTGATTGAGGAGCAGGAGCATCGCCCGGCGCATGGTGGCGGCTATCGTCTCAATCGTCGTTCTGGCCCTCGGCTGTTCGACCGCCGCGTGGATGTATTTGCTTAAACGCAATTTTTCGCAGATGGCGTTCGAGGAGATAGCGGCGGGCGGAGAGGCGGTCAGGCTGAAGATCGCCGAGAGGGTCGGCAGGGCCGAACTGACGGCGCGTTTCATCGCGCGGGACATCGGCGCTTCGCCCGAACTGGCCTCGGACGCGGACGCTCTCGCCGCATACCTCAAAAGACTTAAGGCAGCCGGGTTCGACGCTGACCTGCTGGCGACGCTGGATTTGGACGGCGCGGCGACCGCGCACGCCGCTCCCGACTGGGCGGGAGACATGACAGGGGAGCCTGCTTTCCTTGATCCGCTGTTCCCGTCGGCGGCGGCCGGCAAACGGTCGGCGGGCGTCGCCGTATGTCTGCCTGAAGTGGTGTGCGTCGAGGCGATAGAGGCGTTTTATCTAAACGGAGCCAAGGCTGGATACGTGAGAGTCGGGCATGTGCTCGACGACGCTTTCGCCGGTGAAATCAAGCTTGCCACGGGGACGGATTACCTGTTATTGAGGCGGGGCAGAGGGGCCGCTGGCTCGATATCGTTCGGGGCGCTTACGACTGAAGAGTCCGCGGCTCTGGCGGGCGCGGTGTCTGCTCCCGACGCCCAGAACAGCCGGTCTCGTCTGCGCCTCGGCGGAAAACCTTACTTCATAAAGACAATTGAACTGAAAGACGCCGCCGGGAGGGTGGTGGCCGAACAGGCGATCGCGCGCGGGGCGTCCGATATCCAGCGGGCGGAGCGCGAAGCCCTTGCGGCTCTCGCCGCCGCGTCGATGCTGGGTCTGGCGCTCGCGCTAGCGCTCGGACTCCTCACCGCCAAGCGCATATTCGGCCCTCTCGGCGAACTCATGAAAACCGTCAGAGAAGTCTCCGAAGGCAGGCTGGATGCCCGCGCTCCGGACGGCGGCAGGGAAGATGAAATCGGCGAGCTTTCCGGCGCGTTCAACGACATGACTAGGTCTCTGCTAGATAGAGCGGGCGAACTTGAGCGCAGGCAGGCCCAACTCATTCAGTCCGGAAAACTGGCCGCCATCGGCGAGCTTGCCGCAGGGGTCGCGCACGAAATCGGCAACCCCCTCAGCGCCATATCGGGCTACGCTCAGATGATTCAGGAAAATGCCCACTCCCGCGAGGAACACTTGCGTTTCGCCTCTGAAATAGAGCGCGAGGCTGACTTCATTGTCCGCATCATCAGCGACCTGCTGGAGTTCTCTCGCCCTTCCGGCGACGAGCTTAAACCGGCGGACATCCGCGAGCTTTGCGACGCCGCCATCAGAACGGTTTCCGCTCACAAGGCGTTCACCCGCGTCGAAATAATCAGCAAGTTCGCGCCGGACATCCCTCTCATCGAATGCCATCCGAAAGAGATACAGCAGGTCTTTATGAACCTTATAATGAACGCGGCTCAGGCAATGAACGGCGGCGGCAGGATACGGGTTGAAGGCGCGCTGGCTCCAGACAGGGTTCTGATTAGCGTCCGCGACGAAGGCCCCGGCGTTCCTGCGCATATAAAAGATAAGATTTTCGATCCTTTTTTTACGACCAAGCCGCCGGGGGTCGGAACCGGACTCGGTCTCTCTATAGCGTACCGCATCGTCGAAAAACATGGCGGACGGCTCGAACTTGAATCGTCCGCTTCAGGCACAGTGTTTTCATTCTCGCTTCCTCTCAAGGGCGCGGGCTGTTAGAATTCGGAAGTCTGACACAACAACCGAAAGAGGCGTCGCGCGACGGCGCGGCGGACATATATGAAAATTCGGATTCTGGTGATAGACGACAAAGAAAACATCCGCAACATGCTTCGCGCCAGCCTCGAAGCGCACGGATATGCGGTGGATGTCGCCGAGGACGGGCGCGCGGGCGTCGATAGGTTCCGCGACGTCATATACGACCTTGTGATAACAGACGTCAAGATGCCCGGAATGACTGGGCTTGAGGCGCTCGACGCCATCAAAGAAATCAGCCCGGAAACCGCCGTGATAATGATAACGGCGTTCGCCGACATGGACGACGCCATCCATGCGCTCAAAAGAGGCGCGGCGGATTATATCCGCAAACCGTTCAAACTTGAAGAATTGAGAAACGCCGTTGAGAAAACGCTCGAAACAAGAAAGCTGGTCGAGGAAAACCGGCTTCTGCGCCGCGAGGTCGAAAGCAAGTACGTTTTCAGCGAGATAATTGCGAAAAGCCGGGCGATGAAGAACGTTTTCGAGAGAATCGAGCGGATAGCTGAAGCGAACAGCGTGGCGCTGATAACCGGGGAGACGGGGACAGGAAAGGAACTTGTCGCGCGCGCCATCCACTATAACAGTTCGAGGGCGGACAGGCCGTTTGTGGCGGTGAACTGCGCGGCGATACCTCAGACGCTGCTCGAAAGCGAGTTGTTCGGACACGCGCGAGGCGCTTTCACTGACGCCCGGCAGGACAAGTCCGGCAGGTTCGAGGAGGCGTCGGACGGAACGATTTTTCTCGATGAGATCAGCGAAATGTCTCACGGCGCGCAGGCAAAACTGCTCCGCGCCCTGCAGGACGGCGAGTACAGCAGGATAGGGGAGAACAGGGTGCGCAAGGCGGAGGCGCGGGTGGTAGCCGCCACCAATATTGATTTGGCGGCTGCTGTTGAATCGGGCGCTTTCAGAAAAGATTTATATTTTAGGGTCAATGTGCTGCCTATTCACTTGCCGCCGCTTCGGGACAGGCGGGAGGACATTCCGCTGCTTGTCCGCCATTTTCTGGATGTTTCATGCCGACACAACAGCATAAGCCTGAAGAGTTTTTCTACGGCGGCGATGAACGCCTTGATTAACTACGACTGGCCGGGCAACGTGCGCGAGTTGCAGAATGTGGCGGAGCGCTGCTGCCTGATGAGCGAAGGCGGAGAGATTCAAGCGGATGAGCTTCCCGAGGAACTGAAGGGCGCTGTGAACACCCAGATACACTCCGCCGCAATCTCGGCGGCGGAAGAGGAAATATCGATTAAACGCGCGCTTCCCCGCGTGACGGAAGCGGTGGAAAAAGAGTTGATTTTGAAAGCTCTGAAGCAGTCAGGCGGAAACAGGGACGCCGCCGCCGGTCTGCTGGAAATATCCCGCAGGTCTCTCTTCTACAAACTAAAGCAGTACGGTATAGAGGATTGAAACTGCGGGTCGCATCCCATATCTCCCCGGAGGAAAAATGAAGATAGTAAAAAAGATTATTAAGTCGGTCGCCATATATCTGGCCGTATGTTTGGCGATAGTTCTGCTCGCGTTGACATTGGCGGACTGGGGCGGCAGGACTCCGATCTACTATGACCAGCGCGACCCCGGATTCTTCGGAAGAATGAACGAGGCCGTTAAAGACTATATCGGCGAATTGAATCTAAAGCAGTTCTTCACCACCGACCTCGGCCATCTCGTCAAGAAATCTCAATACAAAGGAAAACCGGCGGAGATGAAGCGGCGCGACATTTCCCAGAATGCGGCGGCGGCGGATTCGACAATGCTTCTGAACGGTTTTTCTCTCAGTTACCGTGACAACGCTCACCGGGTCAATAAGCTCGAAGCGAGCTTGGACGGAATCATCTCGACGGAGAGCGGGGTGTCGGCGGTGGGCAACATTGCGTTCGAGGGCGGGGACTGGTCCAGAATCGACGGCATTCAATACTCTCTGACCGCGCTGCCGGTGAAGGCCCCGGAAGCCCGTTTCGCTCATGGCAGTTT
>JAKQBV010000286.1 GCA_029573925.1 bacterium | reverse complement strand
ATCGCTCCGCACATGGACACGAACAGGAATCCGTTCACCGTGAAAGAGTATCGCGGAGCCGGGGCGGAGAAATGAGGATTGTGCTTGTTCAGCGCCTCTACGATTTTCGGGACTTTCATTCCGCCGGGACCGACGTCGTGGTTGCCGATCGACCAGAACCACGGGACTTGCAGCCGGTTCGCCGCGCGCGCGAATGTCTCGACGAGTTTTTCGTTCGGGCTGTCTATCATGTCGCCGGTGAAGATGACGAAGTCGATGTTTTTCATCGTGTTGACGGACGATACGGCGTCTTCGAGCAGCGCCAGCGAGTCCTTGATCATCCGGCAGTGCGAGTAGTCGCGGGCGGGATTGAGATGGGTGTCCGTAAAGTGGACGAACGAGACGGAATCCGGCGGAGCGGCGGAAGGCGCGAGAGCGGACGCCAGCGACGTTCCACCGAGCAGGCACGCGCCAGCTCCCAGAAGCGTCCCGGATATGAACTCCCGGCGCGTCATGCGCGGACACAGTTCCCCGGCGGAAACGGCATGCTGCCTGCTTTTTATTTTTTCCTTATCCTTCATCCCTGACGAACCGGCGACGCCGACTTTTCTCCTGCCTTTGGATTCATAGTGTAGCGCCGGACGAATGCGGCGGCAATGGATTCCGCGCGCGCCGGGCGCTATAATTTATTCTTGCGTCGGGCGAGGCAGGCAGGAGCGGGGCGCAACACGAAAACAAGAATTCGATAATTTGACAAAAGGAGACCGATATGCCGGAAGAATTGAATTTCAGCATCGAAACGCTTGGGCCTTGCAAAGTGGACTCGCCTATCAAGACCGCGCATTTCGAGGGCGACGACGAGCGGATTCTGTTGAACATCAGGATGTCGGAGTTGAAAGGGGAGATGGAGCGCGCCGGCGGGCCGTTGAGCCTCGAAGTGGCGGGCTCGCGCCGAAAGATATACTTCGATCCCTCCAAGACCAAGGCGGGCATTGTGACCTGCGGCGGCCTGTGCCCGGGCATCAACGACGTGATCCGCGCTCTTGTAATGTCCCTCTGGTACGTTTACGGCGTGAGGAACATTTTCGGCTACCAGTACGGCTATCAGGGCCTTTCGCCGAAATACAAACACAAGGCCATCGATATGACGCCAGAACTGGTGAGGTCCATACACAAGGAAGGCGGCAGCATGCTGGCCACCTCCCGCGGCCCTCAGGACCCTTCCGAGATGGCCGACACTCTGGAACGGATGAACGTCAACATCCTGTTCACCATCGGCGGAGACGGCACGCAGCGCGGCACTCTCGCCATCTATGAGGAAGCCAAGAAGAGAGGCATGAAACTCGCCGTGGTCGGCATCCCGAAAACGGTGGACAACGACCTGTGCTTCATAGAGAAATCCTTCGGGTTCGAGACGGCCTTCGGCGCGGCCGCCGACGCGATAAATGGCGCGCACGAAGAGGCCAGAGGCGCGCCGAACGGCGTCTCCATAGTCAAGCTCATGGGGCGGCATTCGGGCTTCATCGCCGCAATGGCCACTCTGGCGATGAGCGACGTGAACATCGTGCTTGTGCCGGAATGCCCCTTTAAGCTCGAAGGCGCCGGCGGACTGCTCAAGAACGTCGAGGACAGGCTGCGCAAGCGCGGGCATTGCCTGATAGTGGTCGCCGAGGGGGCCGGGCAGGAAATCATGGCCGAACAGGGACTCAAACAGGAGCGCGACGCCTCCGGCAACGTCAGGCTCCTCGACATCGGCGTCTTCCTCAAAGACAAGTTCAATGAGTATTTCAAATCTATCAACATGGAATCGAACATAAAACTCATCGATCCCAGCTACATCATCCGCAGCGTGCCCGCGAACCCGGCGGACAGCGTTTACTGCACGCAGCTTGCGCAGAACGCCGTCCACGCCGCGATGGCGGGCAAAACCGCAATGGTGGTCGGCGAGTGGAACAACAGTTTTACCCATGTGCCGATTGCGATGGCGACGCTCAGGCGCAACGTGATAGACGTCAACGGCGCGTTCTGGCTGAACGTCATCGAGTCCACCGGACAGCCGGAAAGATTCGAATGAGTCGAGCGGGTTTTTCCGCTTGAGAGATGAAAGATAGGGAATTTTCTTTATATTAATCTTCAAAAACGGTTTGCGCCTAAGCGGAGAGAGACAAGGAATGGATAATCGGAAAAGCATATACGCGATAGCGGCGGCGATGGCGGTCGCCGCGATGGTGGCGTTCGGAGCCGCCGCGTCCGCTCAAGTGGCCCCCGGAACCGCCGTCGGCTCTTTGAAAATCGAAGCGGCGTCCGGCCCGGCTATCGACCTCGGCGCTTACGGCAAGCCTTACGTTCTAGCCTTCTTCGTGCCGGGGCGAGACAAAGACGCTGCTCAACTTGCCGCAATCTCCAAACTTCTCAAGAAAAAAGAATTCGCAAAATTTGATTTTATCATGGCCACGCGGGGCGCGAATGACGCGGAAAAGAAACGCGCCCGCGACTTCCTTTCTTCGGGCAAATACGGAGCGCGCCTCGCATTCGACACGCAGTCTCAGGCCGCCAAAAAACTCGGCGTCACCCAGTTCCCTGCAATAATCATAGTCGACGCGTCGGGCGCGGCTCGCACCACACTCATGTCTTCCGTCACCGAAAAGATGAGAAAACGATCCTTTGAGGATTTTCTGAAAGCAGTTTCCGCCGGCGCGACCATTCCGTACATCGACCTGTTGCCCAGAGGGTCCGGCTCCGAGCAGTCCGCCGCGCTCATAGGAAAACCGGCCCCCGCCTTCTCCCTGAAGGACCTCTCAGGCAAGAATCACAAACTGTCCGACTACAAGGGCAAGAATATTATTCTAATTTTCTGGAGTCCGAGTTGCGGACATTGCATGGCGGAAATGCCGAAGATACAGAGTTTTCTCGCCGCCAATTCCGCGCGTTACAACTTAAAGGTTTTAGGAGTGACCCGCGACTCCGGCGACAACTCCAAGAAGGACGCGCAAAAAGCCGTCAAAGAGAAGATGGTCACATATCCAAACCTGATGGATCCCGCCTCGGCGGTCATGACCGACTACGGCGTCAAGTACGTGCCCTCCGTGTTTTTCATAAACGACAAAGGCGTAATCGTGGAGCATCTTTCAGGAGCGGCGGCGCAGTTCAACGAAGTCTATCATTCCATCTTCGCCGATCCCGGAAGGCTGGGAGGGAAATCCGCAGCGCGTGGCGCGAAGGGAGCCGCCGGATGAAATCGTTCAAGATATCATTCTACGAATCCGTAAACGGCGAACTCATAAAGCTGAGAGAGCTTTTCAGGCTGTGCGAGGCCGTCGCCGACCTCGTCAGGAACCCTCCCCCGGAATTTTTCCAGATGCTCGAAACCCATTTCCCCATAAACGGCTGGGCCGAAGTCGGCGAGGAGACAGGCAACATATACGTCGTCTTCGCACCGAGAGACAGCGTTTTTCAGGACAGCGAAAAAGAAGCCTTCCGCGACTGGCTTGACACTATAACCCCCGCCGATTTTTCGAAATGACAGCCCCGCCGGTTCGTTTCGGAACAGGGATGAACCACGGAGACACCAAGACACGGAGAGGGCGGGCATACAAAAGGGATGAACCACGGAGACACTAAGACACGGAGAGGGCGGATTCCAGAGGAAATCAACCTTGTTGCCTCGCAGGTGGTGGATGCGGTTTACACGGTCCACATCGCGCTCGGCCCCGGGTTGCTGGAAAGCGTGTATGAGGTCTGTCTGGACCATGAATTGAAAAAACGCGGATTGAACGTGAAAAGGCAGTTGACACTGCCTGTCATATATGACGGCATAAATGTGGACGCGGGTCTTCGCTTGGACATGCTCGTCAATGATTGCTTGATCCTTGAGTTGAAAACCGTCGAATCGCTGCTGCCGGTGCATAAAGCTCAACTAATTACATATCTGAAGCTTACGGGATTGCGTCTCGGCTTGCTCATCAATTTCAACACGCCTGTCATTAAGGAAGGCATAAAACGCATAGTTTTGTAGTTCCCTCGGCGTCTCCCCGGCAAGTTTTTTCCCTTTGTGTCTTCGTGTCTCCGTGGTAAACATTTTCCCTTTGTGTCTCCGCGGTAAAAAATTTCGTTTTCGCGCTTACCGCAAAGTTGATGGATGTTTCGGCGTGTGCTATCATTTAAATAATCTCTGCTTTGCGCGGCAGGGCCATGAGTCTTGAGCCAACATTTTAACAAAGGGAGTTCCGACTAGCAGCGCGAGGAAATGCCTCTTCGAGAGGACTTCCGGGCGCATGCGGGAACACCCACCTGTTTTATACAGGTTCAAAGATCTGTCCCACCGGCACGGCGGAGGTTTTTATTTTAAACGGTTGTTGTTATATAATAGGCCGGGTCGGGAGAAACGGTCCCCCGGCGGCGGCGGTTCCGAACCGCGGCGGAGTGGCATGAAGTCGCTGACAATGGAAAATTTCGAGGCCGAGGCGCTCAACGCTCCTATCCCCGTAATCGTAATTTTTATGGCGGGCGGTTGCAAACCCTGCGAACTGATGCGCTCCGACCTTGAAGAAATCGAAAAAGCGTTTGCAGGCAAGGTGTCGATGCGTCATGTCGAGGTCGAGGGCAACGAGGAGTTGGCGGACAGGTGTTCGGTCATCCAGACTCCCACAATCATAATGTTCGCGGGCGGCAAGCAGGCTCTTCAGATTATCGGCTATAACACCCGCCGCGATCTCGAAGACAAGATTGGCAAAAAACTGAACGAGATTACGTGACGCGGGATTGCCCCGCGCGGAGCGTCTGATATGAAACTTGTTGCGCTTCACGGCCCGAACCTCAACCTGCTGGGAACGCGCGAGCCTGATGTCTACGGCTCTCAAACTCTCGAAGACATCAACGCGGCGATGAGGGCGTGGGCGGAGCGCGCGGGCGTTGATATAGAGATATACCAGACGAACCATGAGGGCGAGCTTGTCGAGGCGATTCACCGCGCTGGCCGCGACGCCGACGGGCTGGTCGTCAACCCCGGCGCTCTCACTCACTACAGCTATGCGGTGCGCGACGCCATCGCGGCGATAAGCATCCCGGTGGTCGAAGCCCATCTGTCGAACATCCACGCGCGGGAGGCTTTCAGGTCGGTGTCCGTCACCGCCGCCGTCGCAACCGGCATCGTTTCAGGTTTCGGCGCTCGCAGCTACATCCTCGCTCTCGAAGCTCTGAAGGCCCGCATTGCCGGAGACTGACGCTTCCTTATTCCCCACATGAAGAAACGCGCGGACATCTTCCAAGACAGACAGAAGCGGCTGACCGTCCTGCTCGAAAAAGAGCGCGTCCCCGCGTTGCTCGTCTCAAATCTCATCAATGTCAGATACCTCACCGGATTCGCCTGCACGTACGGCAGCCTGCTCGCAGTCGGCGGCAGATTCTTTTTTCTCACTGATTCAAGATACATTTTCGAGGCGCGGAAAAAAGCGGTGGCCGACGAGATAGAAGAGACGAAGTCCGAGCGCGCGCCAGAAGTTATTAGGGAAATCCTCGGCGGCGCGAAAGCGCGCAAGCTGTGCTTCGAGCCGGAAGCGCTCTCGTACGCCGACTACGAAAAGCTGTCGGAGAGCGCGCGCGGAGTGAAACTGGCCCCGCATTCGGGAGCGGTCGAGAGCGTCAGGACGGTTAAGGACGGCTCCGAAGTCGCTGCCATAAAGCGGGCGTCAGCCGTAATGTCGCGCGCCCTCAGAGATGCCCTCGCCGAAACCGCTCCCGGCTCAACCGAGAAAGATATCCGCGCGTCGCTCGAATCCCGCATGATAATGTCCGGCGCGGAAGGGATAGCGTTCGACACGATAGCGGCGTCCGGCCCAAGGTCGGCATACGCACACGGCGCGCCGACAGACAGAAGGATTGCGACCGGCGATTTCGTGGTGATCGACTTCGGCGCGCGCGTCGACGGCTACAACTCGGATATGACGCGCACCGCGCATGTCGGGCGACCCTCGGCGGACGACGCCCGGATGTACCGCGCCGTGCTCGAAGCGCGGAACAGCGCCGTCGAGGCCGCCGTCCCCGGCGCGCCCGGCGAAGCCCCCGACAGAGCCGCCCGCGTCGCTCTCCGCAAATACGGCCTCGATCAGCATTTCACCCACGGCCTTGGTCACGGCGTCGGACTCGAGGTCCACGAACGCCCACGCCTAGCCCCCGGCGCGAAAGAAAAACTTGTCCCCGGAATGGTGTTCACAATCGAACCCGGCGTTTACATCAAAGGCCGCGGCGGCGTCAGAATCGAAGACACATTCCTTCAGACTAAAGACGGCCCCGTCCCCCTCACATCAGGCTCCCGCCTCATGCGCGTCATCTGACCCGTCGAGTTGGATATTAAGTCAAGAAAATTTTTAGAACGTTTCGTCGCGAGCAAGCATAGACAAAGCCGCTGACGATTAGAATATATTTGAAGAATCCATTATCAGAGTGGGAGGTTTCATCTAATAGTTGGTATATTTACGAGAAAAACCTGTATAATGCCCAAGAATCTCGATGGCAGATCCGGAAAGAATATGTATGGTTTTTATTTCAGTCCGAATTTGTCCATTCTATACAACAGTGTGTTTCTGGTGATTCCCAAATATCGCGCGGCAGCGGACTGGTTGTTGTTGTTTTTCTCGAGGGCCGCTTGGATGAGCGTCTTCTCGACATCTTCAAGAACGATGCCGCCTTCGGGGAGATCGAACCTGAAAGTTTTCAATCCGCGCGCGGCCGCGCCGCTCCTGATTTTTTCAGGCAGGTCTTCCGGCAAAATCACCGGCCCGGAAGCTATCGCCGCGCAACGCTCTATGGCGTTCTCAAGTTCGCGCACGTTGCCCGGCCAGTCGTATTTTATGAGAATCTCCATCGCCTCCGGCGACATCTTCATGCGCCGGGGGCCGGATTCCGCTCCGTGTTTTTCAAGAAAGTGCGCAACCAGCGACGGGATGTCGTCGGCGCGTCGGCGAAGGGGCGGCATTTCTATCGGCACCACGGAAAGTCGATAATAGAGATCCTGTCTGAATTCCCCCGACCTGACCATATCATCGAGGTCCCTGTTCGTGGCGGCGATTACTCGCGCGTCCACCTTTTGGGCCTTTTCACCGCCCACGCGCACAATCTCCTTTTCCTGCAACACTCGCAGCAGCCGCACTTGGTGTTCAGCCGGCATCTCGGCTATTTCGTCAAGAAATATCGTTCCGCCGGCAGCGCGCTCGAACGCCCCGACGTGCCGCGCCACCGCGCCAGTGAACGCGCCTTTCTCGTGTCCGAAAAGTTCCGAGTCTATAAGCTGTCCGGGAATAGCGCCTACGTTTACCGGAATGAACGGCCCATCCTTCCTCCCGCTGTTGAAGTGTATCGCTTTTGCCAGCAGTTCTTTCCCGGCTCCGCTTTCCCCCTGTATCAGGACTGTGGCGTTTCTCTCCGCCACTCGCGCCGCCATCTCGAAGACTCGCTTCATCGCGTCAGACGTTCCAACGATGTTTCCGAACCGGTGTTTTTCAAGCGCCACGTCGCGCAGATACCTGTTTTCCTTCTCGAGCTTGGCCACGCGCAACGCTTTCTTAACGCTAAGCTTCAGCGCGTCCGCCGCGAAAGGTTTTTCAAGGTAATCGCATGCGCCTAGCCGCATCGCCTCCACCGCCGACTCCACAGACCCGTGCGCGGTTATCAT
>JAKQBV010000258.1 GCA_029573925.1 bacterium | reverse complement strand
AGGAATAGTCGCCGTCCGCCAATGTTCCCAGAGCGTTAGCGGCGCAAGTGGCGGTGATAGCGAAAGAGCCGCCCGCGCCGGTCTCAATGACCGCGTAGTCGCCGGGGTCTCCGTCGCGAGGCGCGGCCAGTTTCGCTTTAGCGCCGGCCAAATCCTCGGGAGCCGCGAAACAGGCGTAAGGCAACCCGGCGATGTGCGCGCTTCTGGGGCCGACATCTTTTATTTTGCCGCCAGACACGCGAAGCATGGAACCGCCGGCTACGCCGATTGTGCGCACGTCGAGAGTTTTCAGATACAAAATATTTCCGCCGACCGCCGCCTGTTTTCGTTGAGGTTTTCCATCAATGATAACGCTGATGTCCGTGCTCGTGCCGCCGACTTCGACGAAGTATCCGTTTGCCATTTTTTCATAGAGGATGGCGGCAGAAACGCCCGCCGCCGGCCCGGAGAGTATAGTCAAGATCGGAGAGCGGCGCATGTTGTCGACCGCCATCACGCCGCCATCGCTGCGCATAATCATAAGGACGGGCGCTAGGCCGAGTTTAGACGCTGCTTCCTTCGTCTTGTCCGCGACATCCGTCATTTTAGGCAGAATGCTTGCGTTCACCACCGATGTGCGGGCGCGCGCGCGCAGGCCGTAAAGCCCGGACACCTCGCTGCTGGCTGTCACAGGGAATCCCGCGTCGGCTATCGCTTCCGCCGCGCGCTTTTCTCTTTCCGGGTCGTCAACCGAGAACGGCTCCGCGACGACGAAAGACGCGCCGTCGCCATGAGCGCTGCTTTCGCGCAACTCATCCAGATGGGCGCGAATTCCCTGCGCCGCCTCGGACGGGCTGAAAAAAAGATTTTTGACTGGAATCTTCCTTCCAGCCGCTATCTCCACATCTCCAAGAGAAAGCTCCCTTTTCGCCTGCGCGCCCGACACGCCTTCCACTATGCCGATCAGAGTGACCGGCGCAACGTCTCCTTCGAGAAGAGCGTTGGTGGCCTGTGTGGTGCTGTGAGCGACAAAAACAACGTCTTCGGCCTTGAATACTTTTTTGGCAAGAAGATCATCGAGACACTGCCAGATTCCTTCGGCCACGCCGTTCTTTGACTTGTGAGTTGTAGGACGGCACACTTTTGCCAACATTGTCAGAGACCGGTTGTCCACAGCCACAGCGTGAGTGAAAGTTCCTCCGACATCTATTCCAATTCTTACGGCTGGAGAGTCGAGCGTCATTGTTTCTCCGAAAGCGATTTTAAGTAAAGTTTTCCTATAGCGGCGGCGGCGTATGAATCAATCTCGCGAGGTTTGAACAAAAAACTGCGCGGGATAAAACCGAACGGGAATGGAAGCGGGTTTTCCTTGTCGAATATCTTAACGGCTTCCAGAGTAGTGTTTTTTTCGGGAACCGATACTATTTGAACAGGAAACGAGCGAGTGTCGCCAAGTTTTTCCACAACCACATCGCCGCCCGTGCCGGAGCCGACGATAATTCTGTCCACGGCCGGGAAATCCTTCATAATCGAGAGCGCGGTCTCAACAATCTCGTCTGCGGAACATACTAAGCGGCGGAGTGTTTTCCCCGAAGAGTCTAGGGCCGCCAGACCGCATTTCTGCCGACCGGGGTCTATCGCTATGAAAATAAAGTTTTTCGTCATCAAACCCGTCTCGCCAGAGTCAGCCCGTGAACTTCTGCCGCTCCGCCTTCCTTGAGAATCCTCGCGCATTCTTTCATCGTAGAGCCTGTCGTCATGACATCGTCAACAAGTATAACCTTTTTTCCCCGCGCGTCCGAACTCTTTCTGACGGCGAACGCCCCGCTGACGTTTCGCATCCGCTCCTGTTTCGACAGTTTTGATTGTGGCGGCGTGTTTCTGAGCCGCGCGAGCGATTTCGAAACAGGCATTCCCCAGAGCCGCGAGAATCCCCGCGCGATGTGCTCCGACTGGTTGAAGCCTCTGCGAATCCTTCTTATCGGGTGCAGGGGAACGGGAACAATCGCGTCGCATTCCGGAAAGAGAGCGAT
>JAKQBV010000254.1 GCA_029573925.1 bacterium | reverse complement strand
GCCGTTAAAACCCACTCTCAGGCTTTCACCCTTTGATTTTCCCATTTTCATGCCCCTTGAATGTGAAATATTACTGTATTCATGGGCTTTTTTACCGATTTCTTACACCATATTAGTTTTTTGATATGGGGAATGCGGGCTAAAATAACTGTCATAAGCCCCGGCCGCGATAAATACGTCTCTATCAAGACCGGGCATTATATAAACGGCAAGCTTGTGTTTCCGCATCATAAAGATTACGAGTTTGCAGTTGGCGATGTTTTAGAATATTCGCTGCCCCAAGGCAAATGCGCGCCCGACAAACTTTGCTATATCATATTCGCGATCGATATGAGCCTATACCATAACGAACCCAGATGTCAGTAACCTAAAGCAATCAGACTATTCTCAGATTTGCCGATATGCTTTATAGAGTAATGGCCTACCCTCGCGTTATGCTAGGCTGCTCTCGTCGGCCACATTCATCTTTACGCAATATATATTGATGCTACCGGGATAAACACTCGAGAAATAGTCTTTGTTCATTGATTTTCCTGCTAGTCGTCGAAGACATCTCGTTTGGGGCAGTTGTAGAGATAGCCAATAGTATCCACACAGGCAATACTAGAAAACCCTTCGCCTGTCTCCGCTTTGCTTCAAGAAAAAGTTTGTTTTGGAATTACTTCCCGGCGCGCATCGCTTTGATTCTCTCTTCGATGTCAGGCGGAGCCGGAGAATTCGTTAGCAAGCACGTCCGCGCTTCGTCATCCCGGCATCCGACGACGACGTAGTCTCTTTGACTTCGCCCCTCGGCGAAATCTCGCGCGCATTCTTCGTCCGTCTTCCCTCCGCACTTCTCGAGCGCTAAATAAACCGAGTCCGGCCTGCCTTTTTTCGCCCTCTTCGCCACCGCGCTTAAAGACACATAATACGCGTATCCGATGCGCAACCCTTGCGTCTTTACTCTCTCTCGGTAACACTCAGGCGTTTGTCCGAACACAATCCTTGCCGCGATTTTTTGCTGATACATCGTGTCAACACAATCCTTCAGCCCCGCTTTTCTCATCTCGTCAAATTCGAGATCCGCAATTTCCCAACGATCATCCTCTCCATTCTCTTCATAATTGATTACTTTCAAAGTGCCGGTCCTCTTCGGGGGAGACTCGAACTTCATGTCGTCGGATTGATAGATTATTATATTATCTCCGTCAAACCCCGCCGCCGCGTAATTCTCCCTATCTGTCTTCACTCCCATTGGCGGACCAGCCAGACACTCCATTATTATCATTAGCGCAAATATGACTGGTTGATACAACAAAACAAATAGCGCGACCACCGCCGTGGCAATGATTCCTTTCCATGTCGGACTTGCTTTTTTATACCAGTTGTACATATCAGTTATTATTTTAGCGATATCCCCTAAAAACCAGTGATAAAACCATAATGGTCTTAGCATACCAAATAGACGACATAATAATCATAGTTGATGTTGTCTTTTACGATTTCTTCAAACACTTTCGTTTTCTGCTTGCTAGGCGGAAGTATTTCTATTTCGTCATAAACATCAAACTCTTCGTCGTCGTAAAAATAAACGCGCGGAGAAGCTTCGCTATTCCAAACGCATTCCGTGTCTTTGAACTTCTTCGTCTCGAAGTATTTCTCGATATCTTCTTTCTCTTGCGCGTTTATAGGAAAGCTATATAATATTGCGGAGAAGAATACAGGATACGCAGCGTTTCCCGACGCCCATATTCCTCTATGTTTCGTGACAACCGCACATTTTTCCGGAGCGTTGAGTCTCTCTAGCCGTTCCGATCTCATGTTTAGTTCTATTCTCTCCGCTATCCTGAAACACAGACATATTGCGGCGAATAAGAAAACAAGGGTAAACGCTAGAGTTATGAAAAAGCGCGCCGTCCTTCCAAGAATCCTTCTTGCCTCGCCCGCCGCGATAGCGTATCTTCCATGCCCTTCTTCTCTTTCTTCCAAATTGCCATCCATATTCAGCCGTCTTTTCTTGTTTTTCGGCGTCTCTATTCAACCATCGCCAACAATGCTCTTTTTATTGCGCTTTGTGCTGGTTCAGCAACTTTCATGGTTATTACGCCGGAAATCGGCATCATGAACACAAACAATATAAAGCTTAAAACCCACGGAACCATTTCTACGGACACAGGTATGAGCGCGTCCTCAAGCGCTATGTATCTGAAACTCGCTCTGTATGCGTTGAAGGTTTGGCGAGTTATTTCCCACACCTGATAATTATCCCTATCGTCGATAAGCCTGATGTTTTGCATTTTGTCCGCCGCGCCTTCAATCTCATGCCACGGATATTCCAGTTTGCCTTTAAGCCGCTCAGGAACGTAATAACTGACCGCCGCGCCGGAATCGCCTTCCCTCTCTATCTCAGCGACGGATTTCATGCGCAGCGATAACTCTGTGTTGTCTCCGTCTTCAGCCGCGCTCTCAACGATCAAACAATACAGGTTCATTTTCCAGCGCTCAGACAATCCTCCTGTTAAAGAAATATGAGATGGACTGAACATCGCTCTGCTCACAATCACAAAGAGCGCCGCTTGGATGAATACGAATAGAATAAATATGAAAAAACAGCTCGGCTTCCCTCTTCTGCCGGCTCTTTCTTTTATTCTTCCTGCGATTGCTAGCAGCCCTGAATAGACAGGCCTTCTGATGAATAACGTCGCCACAAACGCCGCCAATGCCACCGCGACTACTCCGAAAGCTTTCAACGCTCTGTAATCATCTGGCATTATTGATATCGAAAGCGGCGCAATCAGTTCGCTTCGCGCAATGTATTTGAATGATGCTTCTCCGCGTCCTGTGATATGGTATGTCGCCATCCATTCTTGAACATCGTCTTTTTCGTTAAGAAGCGTCGCTTTAAATCCTGAAGTTGCTTCCGCGTCAAACAATATATTCTTTGATTTCTCATCTATATAATAACGAATTGAAGCTCCATTCTTCGCGTCATCTTGAGCTTTGCCTAATGACATCACTCTAACAAGCGGCCTTCCTTGCGGCTGAGCATCCGCTGTAGCGTAAAGAACCGCGCAACGCAGCAAATCCCGCATTTCCTCAATTCTCTCGCCAGTCAATTCCACTTCTGCGCCGGAGCTGTTTGAAAAAGGGAAAGCCCCGCGCTCAAGAGCGCGTTATGCGCAAAACAATATATCGCCGCGAACACGATCAGCGTGAACCGCAATCCCGGTTTAGCGTTTTTTTTCATCGCTTTTCTCATAGCCATAATGACTAGGAAAGAACTGATGAAACCGTTTTCCGCTCAATGTCATTTGGTCGGCCATCAATATAGCTCTGCGTTCATCTTCGTGAAAATAATTGTAGAATAAGCTTTCACTCCTTGTCAAATTCCAGAGCGGCTTCGCGGGCGCGTATAAAAAAGCGTTGAAAATGCAGATTCGCAAACCGAGATTAAATCCTGCCAATGTGATTGCCCAATCAATATCTACAACGCCGATATTTGTTTGGGCCTCTTATATGTCATACGGTTCGGCTGTGCCTATTTTATGCGCGAGTTGAGTTTTTGCATGATTTCAATCATCAGTTGAATTATTAAAACCACTATGCCGAAAAAAACGTAAACAAACCATAAGAAAAACATGCATACCCATAAACCATACGCGAAATCGCCATTAAAAGGCTGGACATAAACTACTAATATAAGCGCCAAAACCACGATCAATGAATAGACTAGACCAAGCTGCGCCCACTTGTTCAGCAACTTTCTGAGATCTGCTTTCATAAACGCCTCTCACCATGGTGTTTGCGGAGCCGGTGTGCCGATGAGAAATGGATCCAGAATTATATGTCCTCCCCCTATGACAGGTACTGTGACAAAATTTTCAAGATACCAAATGCGCTCTTCCGGGGGGCCGATATATTTGTATCGTTTCGTTGCTTCTTTTGCCCACTTATATGTGGCTTGTTCCCAATCAAAACATACAAAACCCCTTCTGCCGCGTGAAGCATAGAACTTTGCCGCTTCAATAGCTGGCATTGGAGATGTATGATGATAATATGCATGCCATCTTACCCATTTCGCATATTCTTCTTTGAATTGCCGAATTTCTCGTGCCACATCTGGACGAGGCTTAAACCTTCTCTCGCCCTTGTTCCTATTTATTTCAAGCCGATTATAATAATCAGGTCTTCTTACATCATTTGGTCTAGGTTTCCAATGAGTAGCGTATAATGGTAGAGCCACCGTTTCGTTATAAAAGTATTCCCCATTCTCTAGATGCGCGCATGTCGCGGTGGAGATGTCAGGACCGCAAACGATGTATTCTCTGAATCGGTTTTTCATCTCTCCCATATTATACTCCTTTCAACCGACCCATCTAACGACAATGAGATATTATTTGTTGCGTAATATCTAACCATTAAAAGCGTCCGCATGTAAAAACGACGCTTACGCTGCGCGGTCTGCGACATAGTCTAAAGTGCCGCCAAAAGTTTTGCGATGATCGTCACTTGTCCGATATGAATGGTTTCTCCCTTGTCGCTCAGTATGTCTGGATTGCTTTTCGTGAGATACGCGGGACTCGAACACATGTTGACTCTGCGCCCCCTCAACGCGTCGCAGATGTCGTCGCAAAGCTCTATTATTCCAGCGCCGCCGCCCTCCGCGCCCTCGCGCGCGACTCCCGGCGCAAGACTCTTCGTTCCAGCGATAATTTCTATCATGTATGTCAGAACCACGCTTCCGGTCGTCGTCTTGTCCTGCCTTATGTGAAAATTGCCGACATCGATAAACGGATATATCTTTCGCGACACGCTCATGTCTCCGTGCGATATTCTTTTAACGTATGCGGAAAGCTTCGGGTCGCTCCTCAGCGCTTCAAGAATGTTGTCCAGAATTTCTTTGTTGTCTATTTTCATTGTCCGGCTCTCCTTATCGTCAACCGCGTCTTATGGAGGGTTCAAGCGGATTGCTTGTCTGTCGCTATCATTCCGCTCAGAGCGACTTCGCAGGCCCACGACCTGCCCCCGGAGCCGGATTTGTGCGCGGTGGACGAATTCAGCAGTTTGACAGGCGCCTCGAACGCGCCCCCGAAATCGTTCATCACGACCGCGTTAAGGATGTCCGCGTTTAGTTGCAGTATTCCTTTCGCTCCGGATGTTTCATCTCCCGCGTGCGCGGTCTCAGGCAGAGTGTGGAATGTCCCGCCGTATATACGGACCACGCAGTCGTTTCTCATCAGCCCCGCCGCCCCGATCGTCAACGCCTCGGCTTCGTTCTCTACCGCG
>JAKQBV010000225.1 GCA_029573925.1 bacterium | reverse complement strand
TCTAGCATATATTCGCAGGGGTCTTCCACTGTGAGGATGTGAGTAGAAACTGTTTTCAACTGGTTGAGCACTGAGTAAAGAGTGGTGCTTTTTCCGCTTCCGGTGGGGCCTGTGACGAGCAGAAGCCCGACCGGGCTGTGTATCATGCCTTCGAAAATTCTCTGCACGTCGGTCGTAAAGCCGAGCCTG
The DNA here is from genome assembly GCA_029573925.1 of bacterium. Lineage (GTDB taxonomy): Bacteria > UBP15 > UBA6099 > UBA6099 > UBA6099 > UBA6099. The sequence goes on along the minus strand of JAKQBV010000225.1, from coordinate 2,521 downwards.
TTAAGCCCGATGAGCACGCTGCTCTTGTCCAATATTCTAAGGACTATTTTCTCGCCGTTCTGAGTCGGATAAGTCGACACGCGGAAGTCGAACTCCCTGCCGGCGACCAGAAGGTTGATGCGACCGTCCTGAGGCACTCGTTTTTCGGCGATATTAAGATCGGCCAGAACCTTGATGCGCGAGAGCAACTCCGCCTGAATTTTCTTCGGGGGGCGCATAGCCTCGTGAAGAACGCCGTCCACCCTGAACCTGACTCTGACCATATCCCTCATCGGCTCTATGTGGATGTCGCTGGCGCGGGCCTCGATAGCCTGAACGATTATGGCGTTGACAAGTTTTACGATGGGCGAATCTTCGGTCAGGTCTTTTACTCTTGATACCGCTATGTCGTCTTCTTCCGAATCTTCGAGCCGTTCGACGACATTGGCGTCGATGCCCATTTTGTGAAGGCTCTCTATGGCCTTTGCCGTGCTTTCGTCAACGCCGTAGTTGGCGTGAACGGACATCAGCAGTTGCTCTTCCTGCGCCAGCACCGGAACCACGTCCAGCCCGGTGGTCAGCCGGACCTCGTCTATGGCGAACACGTTCAACGGGTTCACCATCGCGAGCACGATTTTTCGTTTGTCCTTGCTGATGGGGATGACTTTATGTCGTTGCGCGATATGCGGCGGGAGCGACTTCGCTATTATGGGAACGACTTTGACGCGCGACAGGTCTACGAACGGAACGCCGAGCTGCACCGCTATCATCTTGAGCACGTCAAGCTCGGTGACGAATCCGAGGTTCGTCATAATCTTTCCTAACAGCTCCGGCGAATTCCTCTGAACGTCAAGAGCCTCTTGCAACTGCTCTTCGGTTATCAAACCGTTCTCGATTAGCAGTTCGCCGAGTTTCTTTCTTCCGTTCTTTTTCTGGCTCTTTTCCATGCCTTACGTTTTGACCCCTGTGTCGAACAACACTCGCATGGCTTCTTCAATGCTCGTGACGCCCGCTATGACTTTCCTTATTCCGTCCTGCTGCAGGGTGTACATCCCCAACTCAATCCCTTTGCGTCTGATGTCCGGAGCCGACGCTTCTTCCGTTATCAACAATCTCAGTTCGTCGTCGAGTTGCATCATTTCGTAAACGCCGACCCGGCCCAGATATCCCGTCTCGCGGCAGAACTCGCATCCCTGCCCGCGGTACAGCTTGGTTCCGGGAGGTATGCCGAGCCTTTGAAGCGCTTCCGGGGGAGGCGTGTAGTCAACTTTGCACTCCGGGCATATCTTCCTGACAAGCCTCTGCGCCAAAATGCATATCACAGATGACGCAACGAGATAGGGTTCAACGCCCATGTGGAACAACCGGGTGATGGTGCTTGCGCTGTCGTTCGCGTGGATGGTGGCCAGCACAAGGTGGCCGGTCAGAGAGGCCTGAATCGCCACCTCGGCGGTCTCCTTGTCGCGCAACTCTCCCACCATCACAATGTCCGGGTCCTGCCTAAGCATCGAGCGAAGACCACCCGCGAACGTCAGCCCCGCTTTCACGTTCACCTGCGCCTGCGCCACGCCCGGCAACTGGTATTCTATCGGGTCTTCTATCGATATCAGATTCTTATCGACGCCGTTCAATTCATTGAGCACGGCGTACAGAGTCGTCGTTTTTCCGGACCCTGTCGGGCCTGTGCTGAATATTATTCCGTATGGCTTATTTATAAGTTCTCTGAATTTTTTCAAATCGTTCGATTCGAAACCCAACTGTTCAAGCCCGATAAGGATGCTGGACTTGTCGAGTATGCGCATCGTGACCTTTTCGCCCCATACCGTGGGCAGAGTGGCTACGCGCAGATCGATTTCTCTGCCTTCGACCCGGAGAGGGATGCGCCCGTCCTGCGGCACTCTTTTTTCGCCTATGTCCAGCTTGGCGAGTATCTTGAACCTCGAAACGAGAGCGGCGTGCAGTTTCCGGGGAAACTTCATTTCCTCGTGCATTACGCCGTCAATCCTGAAACGTATCCTGACGGAAGTCTTGCTCGGTTCAACGTGGATGTCGCTGGCCCCGTCTTTAACCGCCTGCATTATTATTGAGTTGCTGAGCCGGATGACCGGGGCTTCCTCAGCCGCCGAAGCTAGGGCCGTTGTCGACAGCGTCTCCTCGTCTTCTATGGCCTTCATCTGCTGGTCCTCTTGGACCATTCCGCCGAGTATGTCGTCCGCCGATTCGAGCTGAGTGTAGACCTCGTCTATCTTCTCCATTATCTGCTTTTCGGAGCCGAGCATAGGCACGATTTTGCTGTTGGTCAAAGTGTTGATGTCGTCTATCGCGAACGGGTTCAGCGGGTTGGCCATGGCGAGATTTATCTTGCCGTCCGCCCTGCTGACTATCATCACTTTGTACTTTTCAGCTATGTGCCGGGGTATCATCTTGACGAGCTTGGGGTCGAAATCAACCTCTGAAAGGTTCACATACGCGTGCCCCAACTCGTTGGCGTCTATCTTGAGGATTTCGACTTCTTCTATATAGCCTTTTTCGATGAGGAATT
>JAKQBV010000213.1 GCA_029573925.1 bacterium | reverse complement strand
TTATGTGCCGGAGCCGCCGTTTGTGCGGATTGAGCGTTCTGCGAAAAGGCTGATTGTATCAGAGGAAAACAGTTCTTTTTTCAGCGGAAATGAAAAACGTGAAATTCAAAGCTAAGAGGGGTACGAGGGAACATAACGAGGCAGTCATTTTTCCGGCGCAGGGTCATCCGGATTCTGCAGGTTGATAAGCCATTGGCGCATTTCCGGGTTCTTGTTCCAGTCGAATTTGCCCGAAGAGAGGAATGCCTGGAGAACCATGTTGTCGAAAGTGGAGAATTTTTCCAGAGCCTTTCTTTTGTGCTCTATGTCGACCTGAGCGTATTGCATGGTAGTTTCCATATCGCTGTGACCAAGCCAGCTTTGAATGGTTCTGTAGGACACGCCGCTTTGCATGAGATGAACGGCGGCCGTGTGGCGCAATGTGTGAGGGGTAATCCTTTTCTGTCTGAACGATGGATTGAACCTGGTTGCAAGCGAAGCGTACTTTTTAATCATCTTGTAGAGACCGGACCTTGTGAAGGAATAGCCGCTGCGGTTGATAAACAGGACATCTTCGTATCCCTTCTCCGGCTTGATCCTCTCGGAACGCAAATAGATTTCAATGAAGGAAACCGTCGTGTTGAACAGAGGAATGACCCTTTCTTTAGCGCCTTTGCCCCATACGTGCGCGTTCCCTCTCTGCATGTCCAGCCATGACAGGCGCATGCCGGCGGCTTCCGACACGCGGCAGCCGGTGTTGTACATAAATTTAATGATTACGAAATCCCTGAAGCCGTCAGGGTGCGACAAGTCGATCTGTGAAAACAGTTGCCGGAGTTCATCATGTGTCAGATAGTCGATGACTTTATGGCAGGTTCGTTTGTGAGGGATGTGCCGCAAGTGGGAAATTTCAGATGCTTTGCCCGGAGCTATGAGGGAGCAGCACTTGACGAAGGATTTTATGGCGGCGGCGCGCTGGTTGCGCGTGGCGGCGCAGACGCCTCTTTCAATTTCTATGCATGTCAGAAAATCCAGCGTCAGATCATAGGTTACAATAGACAAATCCAGTGTTTCGATTGTTCGTCCGGTCCTTTTTTCAATGAAGGAAATGAACTGTTTAAAACATTGCCGGTAGGAAGCAATCGTGTTTTTCGACATTCCCCGGTGAACAGGCAGATACACCGAAAGGTAATATTCGACCGCTTCCCGGAGATCAGGGCTTGTGTCTCCCCTGGGGGTTGATGTCAAACGTGTCGTATTTCTTTTCGTATTTTTTCGACGCAAGTTTAAATATCTCCTCGGTGATGGTGAGATAGACCTGGGTGTATGAAAAATGGGTGTGCCCCATGTAGGTCGCAAGTTGCGGCAACTTGGAATTGATATCCTCGGTTCCATCGCGGTACCACTTGAGGAGCCTGTGAACAGCGAAGGTGTGGCGAAGGGAGTGCAAATGCGGAGCGCCGAACACGACATTGGGATGCAGCCGCTTTTCGGAGCTGATACCGGCCCGGGACACGTACCGTTGGAAAGTAATGGTCAGAGAGCAGCGAGACATCTTTCCTCCGGCTCTGTTGATGAAAAACCATTGACTCTCTTTTCCCGCATGGGAAGCGCGCTTTTTTCTGATGTCGAGATACTCGGAAAGCAGGTCGTGAGTGCGAAGATTGATCGGCAGAAGTCTGTCCTTGAAAAATTTCGTCTGCCTGATCAGAACAGTGTCTCTTTCGAGGTCCACATCTTTAAGAGTGAGATTGCACAGTTCGGATGCCCTGAGGCCGAGAGCGTAGATTGTGTGGTAAATGTGATAGTATGCCTGCTCGCGCACCGGATGCGGATTTTTGTGCCCTCTGTGTATCGCGTCAAAAAGAAAGAACATTTGCTCAACGGTAAAAACAAAAGGCACATAGCCAGGCACGCGAACCGGCGATACGGACTCAAACGGATTGGAAACCGCCATTTCACAATCGACGAGGTAATTGAAGAAAGAGCCAAGAGTGGATATTTCACTGTTGAATGTATGCGGCGCCACCTCGGCGCGGCGCGACATGGTCCACATGTTTGCGGTCGAGTTGTCCACCTGGTCATACGATGTGACGCCGCGGCTTTTCAGAAACCCGGCGAAAGAACGCAGGAATGAAGCTTGCGAGGAATACTTGAAGCCAAGAGACTTGCGAAGAGCAATGTAGGAATCCAACGGCTCCATGATATTGTCGCAAGCTGTATTGCGAATTTGACCGACGTATGCGATGGGAATGGGTCTCATTGTTGCGCCTCAGAAAAACAGACTGTAGTTTTCAGCGACTTCACGAAGGGAAACGAGATTCACCTTCGCGTAATAGTGGGCGCTTTCCACAGATGCATGCCCCAGAACAGCGGAAATCTCCTCGTAGGAGGCGCCGCGGTTGACCATGTGCGACGCGAGCGTGTGTCTGAAACTTCCTGGAGTTGCGTTGACGCCGCAGGCGGCAAACCTTTTTTCGAGAATCTTTCCAATCGCGTCCGGACTTGCGATGGGGCGGACGCTCATTGTTGAACAAAACACTTTAGATGTGGATGCGTCGGGAGGCCGGGCGGTTCTAATGTATTCAGCCACGGCAACGCCGACAGAGGGTAAAAGAGGCAGTTCCAGGACATCGCGCTGTTTACGTTTTTTGACAATCAGCCGGTTGTTTTCCCAGTCGAAGCAGTCGAGCGTGAGAGATGATAGTTCGACAAGTCGAAGCCCATACACAAGGAGCAGCAGGATCATCGCCCTGTCGCGCACATCCATCGGACGGTTGCCCGCAAGGGACGCGAGAAGCTTATCAAGCTCTTTCTCGTTCATTACTTTCGGCAGCTTTGCAAGCTTGTATTTTCGGGGTGTAATCAGAGATTCGGAGATATCTCGTTTCAGAATTCGCTTCCTGTGCAGCAGCCTGAAAAAGGGTTTAAGAGCGCCGACAACTTTTCCGGCAGTATCGGGAGCACAGCGCCTGTAATGAGTTCTGAAAAAATCATAAACAATGGTGGTATCTATTTGAGACAGCTCGCGCGGGCCCTCGCGGTCAACAAAGAAGAGAAATCGCTTCACAATATTGCGCCTTTCCAAACAAGTGTCCCGAACAAGCGATCCTTCTTCAATCATCATGGAAAAGAAACTGTCCAGCGCATCCTGAAATGTCTTGGGAAGGATATCTTCGAAAGGTGGTATGACTTCTCTCGACACGAGAAAGTTCAGAAATTTCTTGAGTTGGTACGTGGAATTCATGTTGCGTACAGGCCTGTAGGCTTTGGATGTTTTCCGCGATCTTTTTTCGAGGTGTTTATCCCGATGGGCGATGAATTTATCAACAGAATCAGGTCCCGCCTTCATTCCCCTCTCCGCAATGAACCGGGTGTATCTTCTCGCAAGAGACTTGATATCTCTTGTGGTGGCTCCGCACTGATTGAGGGAATCCACGTATGAGTAATATTCACCCAGCAAAGTGTCATCAATCAGCATCGCGCGCACTCCCTGAAACTGCGAGCGGCTTTGTCGGGATCGTCGAGAAAGAATGTGTTCACATCGGCGTTGTCCGGGATGGAGATAGAGCGAGACACGACGCCTTTCTCGCGCAGCATAGCCATCAGCGCGGCGGCTCCGCGGCGGCCCGCGTCGTCGCCGTCGAACGCGATGAACACAATGCCCGGATGTGCGGCGGCAATAGCGTGGACCGATTCCTCGGTGACGTTGGCGGAAAACGTGGAGGCGCTGTGCTCGAATCCGTGTTCAACAAGAGTAAGACAATCGAGAATGCTTTCGCAGATGAAGGCGGGTTCGCCCGGCACGATACTGTCAGCGTTGAACAACGCGCCTCTATGCCCCGGCAGATACATGTGCGGATACCGCTCGGACAGGGAACGGCCATAGATATTGATCACGCGGCCAGCTTGAGAGAGCGGCACCGTGATTCTGCCGAAAAAAGCGTCTCTCCCATGTCGATTCACAACATGCGCCTGCCGGAGCGCGATGAGGTCGAACCCCAGATCAATCAGCGCCCTGACGGCGCGGTCGCCTCCAGGCGCCAGCCCGATTCGGAATCTTCTGATGACGGCCTCGGACATGATACCGCGACCCGCCAGGTATTCCCGGCCGCGCGGAGAGCGCCCAAAGCAAAAGTGATAATAGTCGGCGAGTCGCTCGAGAACGGAATCCGTGCGCGGCGGCAGCCCTCCAATCCGATTCATTGCGATCATCATTGCCTGGCGGAAGTTCACGCCCTGGCGGCGCATGATGAAAGAGAAAAGATTGCCTCCAGCGCCGCAACCGAAGCAGTGAAAAAGCCCTTTGGCCGGATTCACAAAAAAGGACGCGCTTTCATCATCATGAAACGGACACCGCCCCGCATATTCCCTGCCGCCGCTCACAGGCGCCAGCGCCACGCCGCAGCTTTTCACGTACTCGACAATGTTCGTTTTTTTCCGTATCTCATCAGGCGACAGTTCATCCATACCGGTATCTCGGCTCCCAAATCGTCATTTTCCGATGATTCTACCTGTGGTCACGGAAAGATCATGGAAACGATGGTGGGCGCAGCGCCGACATCTGTCTCCTCACACTACGGCCTGTGCAAAACGGCCCGGGAAAAGCGCCTGAAAAAAGTTGTTCGCATAGAAAAAGAATCCATGAAAAAGAACGCAGGCGCCGGCATCGAATTTTTCCTTCAACGCGCTCATTCCGTTGTGGAGTCTCTCGACCAGGTTTTGAAACGAGCGCCGTACATTGCGCATAAATTGCGGCAGGTGGTACGTATCCGCTGGAATCCCGCAAGACACAAACTCGAACCCGGTGCCCTCGATCTGGTCAGTCACGACATGCAGCCAGTTGTACAGGGTTTTGATATCGGGAAACTGGTTCGTGTCGCGGAAATCCGGAGCGGCATCAATCAATCGGGCTCCGGAATCGGCGATGAAATTTGTGACTGTCGCCTGAACGGCATCAACGGCATATCTCGAATACGGTCTCGCAAAGGACGGAAGAAACGTGAAGGTTTTACTGCACCTGACACATCGGCCTCTGCGCACAACAATTCGTATCGTGTCCTGTCCGTTGCACTGTCTGACGCGGCGCCCATGTCCAACAACAACGCCATGTATCCCACATGCAAGGCAGTCACGCGGGAAATCATACTCTCCGTTTTCAATGCTCTCCTTGTGGGCATCAACATACTCATTGCTGAAAATCAAACGCACTATCATACGGCATCCTCCCCATTCATATTTACAAGGATGCCATTATCAACGATACACAGCTTCTGTAGTTAATGAAAAATGAACTGATAATTTTTCGACTAAAAAAAGGAGGTGTTTTTTAGCTAAAAAAGTAAATATTGCTAAGGGCACATAACCGGCCAAGGGCACATAACCTCCACCCCTTTTCGATGAGGGTTGGGTTACGGTGGGTTGACAGCCTTTATCATAGGCGCATTTTTCCTTGCGTGAAATCCGGAATAACCGCAACCAAACAAAAGAACTCGAAGAGTTTGAAAAAAAGGTTTGCTGAAAGAACCCTTTCAAAAGGGTTTTTTCTCAATTGCCGAAGGCGAAAGACTCTTCAATCGTTTTAGAGTTATACTTGTTATAAGATGATTTTGCTCATTAGCATGTGTGCCATGCTCAAAGTTCTTTTCTTTGAGCATGATGCAATTTTATTCACAGCTAATGGGTGGTTTTATCTAACACATCGTGTTAAAACTCGACTTTCACCCTGACGAAGTCGTGGCACACCGGGATGTCCTTGAATCCGACATAAATCTCTCCGCTGCCGGGCAGCATCACGACGCTCTGTAGAGTGTTCGACTTGCATACGGTGTTTTTTAGATTCTCCGGAATGGCTCCGATCGAGAGATCGAATTTGTCGCTCATTATCGACATCGCCGCTTCCGCGTCAATCTGCCCGCTGCGTTCGCGCACAAGCTGCTCTAGCCTCTGATGTCTGTAGTACGTGTCGGATTTTTTGCCTTCGTAAAACATTGCCATGTATCTTGTCTGAGTTTGTTGCAGTTTTGGGTGTAGATAGTGGTTGGCGCGGTGAACGAACCCGTCTTTAGGCCCGGCGCGGAAGATGTCCGACGCGGACTGCTCGACCACCATCGCGTCTGCCGCTTTCGCGTCCGCAACTATCACGTTGTACCCGGTCGTGCGCGGGTTGTCTTTGAGGACGGAGAACGCGTCGTCAAGCGAACGCGACTTCTCCATGAGCATTCTCAATTGTATCATTATCGGCGTTCCTCGCAGTGACGCGTCGCTCGACATCGAGGTCATCTCGCCCATGCTTATTTTTTCGGCGTTCAAGCCGGTGAGGATTCCCACAATCGCCGGCCAGCCGGGAGCCGCGAACGCTATCCCGTCGTCCGGCCTGTAGATGAACAGCGTGTTGACGCTCGCTATTGTCGCGTCCGCCGACCAGTCCAAGTTACGACCGTGCACGATATCGCCGTTGCGGGTTATAGAGGGCAGGGCGGCAAAGTTGGAGCACTGCGGCCCCACTCCCACCCAGTGCGCCGACACCACGTCGAGAAATATGTTCGAGAAAAGAACCTTTTCGTAATCAACTTCCGCGCCTTCCGCCACCGCTTTCATTTCCTCAATATACTTCGCCGGGATGAACGGCTCGATTACTGCGGCCGCCGCACGGATGTCTCCTATGCTCGCTCCGAACATCGCTCCCTTTTCTTCAAAAAAATAATTCGTCAGCTTATGTATCTCCGGCTTCAGGAGATTGCCGTGCTGAAGCCCCATCTCCCGGTGCGAACCCGCAAGGTGAACCACAGTAACGCCATTGATGTCTTCCCTTTTGCCTTTTCCGTATTCCGCGACCACCTCGGCGTTTGATTGAATGCACAGAACGGTAAAAAGAACAACCGCCGCCATAGCCGTCCCGAAGAAGCGTTTCATTTTTCAAACCTCCCGGCGTCACATTGCGCCATTGTCATTTTTTTGCGCTCGCAAACCTCAAAAATCATATGTTAGTATAAACATAAAACATCAAGCATGGGAGAGCGAATGAAAAATCCGCGCGATATGCTATAATATTGCCGGAACCAATAAAAGCGGAGCGCTGAGCGAACATGAGCGAAAAAGCCTATGAATGCAACAGTTGCGGATACCTGATGTTTGCCGTGCCGGACAAAACCGTCCGGGACAACTGGTGTCCCGCGTGCAGAGCCACCATGTACGAGGCCGACATCGCCCCTCCTGAAACGCTCGTGGACTACAAATGCGAAGAATGCGGAGCCGAGTTCAAAGTTCCCGCCGCGTCCATGCCCCCCTACAAATGCCCAAAATGCAACTTCACTTTCCCCTACTCTATGGACCGCCATCTAAAACACAGACTGTAATGAACGAGTCAATTCTCGAAAACGGTTCTGTTGAAATCCAGAATTTGACCGCACTTGCAAGTATGAGTGAGCCGAACGTCTTCTCTTGATAGAAAGTTAATATCGCTTAAGAAATAATTATCAACATTGATTGTGTTTGCGCACGTGTCACAGCTAATACGAAAAGAAAATGGAATCTCACACAATGGGAAATCGATGTATCCGTCAACAAGCTGAGATAACTGATCGGATATTCCCACTGGTCTGGGCGGCTTTTCTTTAAAAACTCTCAAAAGGAAGACAAATTTCATCTTGTTTTTAATCTGTTTTATGGCAGGGGTCAGATCGGCGTCGCCCGAAAGTATTATGGCCACATCGTAGTTATCGCTTTTTAAAATCATATCCGTCGCTATTCCGACATCAACGCCTTTTTCCTCTATTGGCCTTCCAATTATCGGATCATATTTTACGAATCCGGTCAGGCTCAACTCAATAAAAGCGTTGTTAATTGTTATGTGCCTATATCTACCCAAAACTCCGCTCATATATTTCTCTTTAAAATCCTTAAGATCAGTCACCGCTCTCAAACGTATTTTTTCTATATCATCCTCGGTTAAAGACGCATAATCTGTAATTAGTCGGTTGTCGGCATCGTAAACCTTGTATTCCTTAATGTCATTTTTGAGTTTGTTATTAAACCATTCATTGCGTTTCACCGGAAAAAAAGCAACGCTTTCGGCTTTAAATATATGTATTCTGCCTACCATCGGGCTCACATTAGTGTAGTTCTCGATTTTATTTTTAATTAGTCCATGAAATGCGTGCCAGTCGATATCTTTTTCCTGAATGACCATGCTTTTAAAAGTAAAAAACAAGAATTCGCCATCAATGAATACGGAAAATTTGTTCATGCCGCCTCCCAAAATGCGAAGCGGCCCGCCTTATGAGATAGCGAGCCGCTTCTGTTTTTCAATCATTAATTATGTGTCTTATTTTATAAAGCAAAATGATTAAAGTGTCAAGTCCCTTCCTATGGCTAACCTTGTTCTGTACAATAGTTTATGCTCGCATAATAAACGCCGCAAGGCGCAAAAAAGCAAACATTTAGCAAACAAATGCGATAAAGCAACCGCAAGCGCGCGTGGTTTCGTTTATGCGATCTCGGATGGCGAAAATGCAGGCTGTCCGATGGCTAAGGGAATCACTTGTATTTTTTACAATCAATCCCGTATTTCGCGGTTTTGTACTGGATGACGCGTTTGGTTGTGCCGAGTTCGCGGGCGGCGGCGGACTGGTTGCCTCCGGCGTACTTTATCGCCTCTTCTATCAGGTCTCGCTCGTACGCTTCAAGCAACGATTCGAGAGAGCCGGCCTTTTCAGTTTTCGCTTCCTTCGTTCTCATCCGCAGCGATGGGGGGAGATTATATGAATGTATCACTCCGTCTTGGCTCAACAGCACGGCGCGTTCCACGCAGTTCTCAAGCTCTCTGACGTTGCCCGGCCAGTGATATGCCATAAGCGCGTCGATGGCAGGCGAACATATCCGCTCCACATTTTTGCCGAACTCTTCGGAATACTTGTGAACGAAGTGGTCGGCCAGAAGCATGATATCGGCGCCCCGCTCGCGCAGCGGCGGCATGTGTATCGGAAACACGTTAAGCCGATAGAAAAGGTCCGCCCTGAATTCCCCGTTTGTCACCGCGCGCTCGAGGTCGCGGTTCGTGGCGGCGATTATCCTGACGTTTGCCCTAATCGGTTTGTCGCCGCCCAGCCTCTCGACTTCCTTCGTTTGAAGAACGCGCAGAAGCTTGGCTTGGGACGAAAGGCTCATTTCGCCGATTTCGTCTAGGAAGACGGACCCGCCCGCGGCTTGCTCAAACTTCCCGGCCCGCCTCTCGTGCGCCCCCGTGAACGCGCCTTTTTCATGTCCGAAAAGCTCGCTCTCCAGCAGAGTTTCCGGGAGCGCGGCGCAGCTTACCGCAACGAAAGGCATCGCCCGCCGGGGGCTTGCGTTGTGTATCGCGGCCGCGGCAAGCTCTTTCCCCGTGCCGGTCTCGCCTGTTATAAGCGCCGTAGCCCCGCTGTCCGCCACCTGATTTATCAATGAATACACGCTGTTCATCACTCTCGAATTTCCAATGATATTCGATGGTTTTGACTTAAGCTCGATCTGTTTTTTCAAGCCGATGTTTTCAATCTCAAGCCGTTTTCTTTCATCTTCCTTCCGCCGCGCTTCGACGCCGGGCGCTATCATGTCCGCCACGCCGCATAGAAACCTCGTCATCTCTTCCAACTCAGCGCCTTCGCAGGCTTCAATGTCAACGGACAGAGCGCCGATTACAGTTTCGCCGAATCTGACCGGCACGCAGATAAAAGACATTTTTGAAAGGTCTTCGTTTTTTCTGAGGCCCGCGCGGTCAAGAAAAACCGGCTCTTTACCTAGATTCGGTATGACAATCGGCTCGCCGGCGGACAACACGCGCCCGGTTATCCCTTCTCCGGGAGCATAGACGACCTTATCGACATCCGCGCCGTTCATCGCCGGAGCAATGTCCAGATGCGCCTCGCTCGAATTGCCCGGCAGCAGCGTTATCATCCCCCGTCTCATTCCCATTTCCGACGCCAGCAGTTCGAGAGTTCTGTCGAGAGTTCCGTGCAAGTCTTTCCCGGTTCCGAGCAAACCGGCGACTCTATATAAAGTGGATAATTCAACATTTTTAATATTTTTCGAGCGCAACTCAGTTGCCGCCTTTCAATCAGTTTGACTTGTAATAATAGCACAATATTGTACCACTACAATCCCGGCGGCACAAGATTGTATCGCGCTACGGCGCATAAACACTTCAATTCCATCTTCCCGCATATTTATTTATTTCTTTTAATAAAAGCATATTTAATGACCACAGCATCTATTGCCTCACTTTTTTATTCTGTGGTATCCCGATTGCATTACTTAAAGAAAAAGTCGCGCGGAAATATGAGCAGCGACGGAAAACCAAGGAGGCAGTGGAAATGAGCGGGAAAAGAAAGTGGATGAAAGCAGCAGGGGCGGCGGCAATGGCCCTGATCGTTCTGGCGATGTCCGCCGGGGCGGCGAGAGCGGAAGCGGATGTAAGCGGAAGCGTAGCGTGGGTGTCGAAATACATCTGGCGCGGACAGGACCTGTTAGCGGACAATGAACCGGCCATTCAGCCGTCTCTCGATTTCAGTTGGTCGAGCGGATGGGCTTTCAATATGTGGATGTCTTACGGGCTGGACGGGGATTCCGAACTGGATGAACTGGATTACACGCTGAGCTATTCGGCTTCGTCTAAGTTGAAGCCCGGCGCTGAATGGACTGTGGGCCACATATATTACACATTCCCAAGCATCGCGGACGAATCGCAGGAATCCTTTGTGACGCTCGAATGGCCGGACGCGTTCTTGTCGCCTTCCATGACAGTGTATTCGGATTGGGACGCCGGAGATGGAGTCTATGCCTATGCCGGGATAAGCCGAGACATACCGATAGGCGGAGAAGCGGGAATCCCGGCTCTCTCGCTTAGCGCTGGTCTCGGCTACAGCGACGGACAATGGGGGCTGGAGCCGGGCGTGAGCAATATCGACATAGGCGCTTCAATGAGCTTTCAGGCGGGAGACTTCGAGATAGTCCCGTCATTGAATTACGTTATTACTCCCGGCGACAGAGCCAACACGGAGAACGAGTTCTGGGCGGGAGTCGGAATAGGTTTCAGTTTCTAAAAATCCGCCCGCGCGCATAAGTCGGGCTATCGAAAGGGAGGCGGAAGATGAAATTCAGAAAGATCGTAATGAGAAGCGCATTGCTTGCGGCGCCGCTGATGACGCTTTGCGCAGCCGCGTTCGGAGAGGTTGAGGCCGCGCCGACAATTCAGAGCAACGCCGAACAGATTGCGGCGTCCCAGACATCCATCGACACTGTGTGGATGTTGGTGTGCGCGTTCTTGGTGTTTTTTATGCAACCCGGTTTCGCAATGCTGGAGGTAGGTTTCACTCGCGCAAAAAACGCCGCGAATATTCTTATGAAAAACCTAATGGATTTCAGCATAGGCTCGCTGGCATACTGGGCTATCGGGTTCGGAATCATGTTCGGAGCCTCGCGCGGCGGACTCTTCGGCGCGAGCGGGTTTTTCCTGTCTGACGGAGACCCGTCCACAGGCGAAGGCATGTGGAAGATTGCATTCTGGCTATTTCAAGTGGTATTCGCCGCCACCGCCGCGACGATAGTCTCCGGCGCGATGGCAGAAAGAACAAAATTCAAGAGTTACATTATCTATTGTGTTTTCATATGCGCGTTGATATATCCGGTGGTGGGGCATTGGATATGGGGAGGCGGATGGCTGAGCAAGCTGGGGATGATTGACTTTGCGGGATCTACGGTTGTGCATTCTGTCGGAGGATGGTGCGCGCTGGCCGGAGCCATAGCGGTCGGGCCGAGGCTGGGCAAATACGGCCCGAACGGTCAGGTTAACG
>JAKQBV010000185.1 GCA_029573925.1 bacterium | reverse complement strand
TGTATATGAATGGCTATACACAAACGTTGAGGACCCGACCATTCGCGACTCCCGTCTCCCATCGAATGTGGAAACTCCCATCAAAGTATGGAAAACGGAATGGACGCTCCGGAAAGTTCTCGGCGCTTCGCTTCCGGCTCCCGAACCCAGCCACTACTATCTCGGCGTCGCCATCGAGACGAGCGGCGCGCTGACCGATGTCAGAAATGACGGAATGATCCTTGCCGGAGCCGACACAGGATACCAGGACCGCACCGGCAACCGTCCCGGAAGCGGCCACAGGCATCGGGGCGAGGACATCGATGTTGAAAGTCCGAACTTCACCGGCGATACGCTTGATGAAGTTCTCGACGAGATCGATTCGCGCATCGAAACCGTCGAGGGCGGCGTTGGCGCAGTCGGCTCTCATGCGGCGACACACGCGAGCGGCGGCGCGGACCCTGTCAGCGTCGCGGGTCTGCCCGGGCAATGCACGCAGTCGCAGGTGTCTCCGGCGCACTCTCTTATTCATATCCCGGCATTCAACAACGGACTGCTCATTCTCCCCGACGTGAACGGCAACACCACTCTCGGCGCACATCTTCTGGACGCCACGATTCACGGCGGCGGAGCCGGAGTTACCGCCCATCCGGCGCTTACCGGCCTCGACTGGTCCGCCGCCGGACATATCATGGATACTCATCTGCTTCCGAAAGACGCTCTCGCTTATCGCAACATCGGCAGTCTGCCTCTCCGCTGGGGCACGTTTTACGGGATTAGGGTCACGCTCTTTCCCGATATTTCCAACAACATCAATAACTCGCTCGAGTACAACAATCTGTACCTGACCACCGACTTCTCGTTCAAACGCGACTGGGGCGCGGGAGTATGGGACGCGCTTCACATCACGCACGGTCTTTACAAGGGTTCAGATCGCGCCGCGTTCAAGACGGGGGCAAACGCCGTATTCGACTCGAACAACCGCCCCATAGTGAATGTGCCGACTCCGACTGACGCGACAGACGCCGCAAGCAAAAGTTACGTCGACGGCATCATCGGCGGAATAGATGTCGCAAAGTACAAATACCCCGACATTCTTGTGGATGATTCCGGTGGCGTGGACGCCGCGGATATTCCGGCTGCCTTCGCGCTGATCCCTGCGGGCGGCGACCGCCATATAGCTTTCCGGCGCGGCAATTATCTTCTCGCGGCAGATCAGTCGTACAGCGTCGGCGGGCTTCTGATGACGGGCGCTGGCGAGGCGTCGCGCATTTACGCTTCCGGAACCCGCAGAGCGCTCACGCTGTCAGCCGGTGACAACAACATAGTGAAGATCACGGGTTTTCAATTCGACAACGTCACGCTGATCGTGAACGGCGCGAAGGAAGTTCACATCGCGGAATGCGTATTCAACAACTGTGATCTCTATATTGGCACCAGCGCGGAATCGGTCGAGTGGGCGATTGTAGAGAACAACAGGTTTATCGAGTCCGAGATTTTCTATCCCGGCACTGCCGGAAACGTGGACCACATAACTGTAAAGAACAACTATTTCAAGCGCACCGGAGACGTTCAAAGCGGCATCCTCGACATCTGGTGGAACCCGGAAGAGGTTTTTATCTTGGACAACTTGATAGATGTGTCCGGCGTGACCAACAAAAGCGTCAATCCTGACTGGTATTACATCATCGACTCCAATACGAACAAGAACGGCGTCATACGAGGCAACACGATTATCATGCCTGCCGCCAATCCGGCGACTGTTGTCTGCGGTCTCGAACTCACGGGGGACCCGAAAGGAGTGTGGATTATCGAGGGCAACAAATTCATAAGTAATCTCACACGAGGCGAGTCGTCAGGCGGACATTATGGAGTCGATGTTTTCGACAACGACGTAAACGGGCCGTTCTTCATCGTTTCCGGGAATTTCTTCGTTGATTTCAACGTAAATCACGGCGACTCTTATGACAACGATTTTTCTATAGCCGGAACGGCTTCGAATCCGGCGAACATCGTGGTTCGCAACAACATCCACAAAAACTGCAACCATCCGTACTTCCCGCTCACCGGAATGAACGTGTCCGGCGACGCGGTCTTCGCATAAAAGTAAATCAAAAACAAGGAGGTGAAAGTTTATGGAAGGCAACAATCTTCTGGTTCAGCTCGGCGGCATCCTGCTCACGCTCGTCGTCACGCTTATCGGCATCTTCAAGGGGCTGGTCCCGAAACTCCTGGAATCCTTCGAGAAACGCCTCGCGGACAAGGACACCGTTCTTGCCCAGCAGAACACGGCGCTCGACGAGGTGTGCAGGGAGCGGAAGGAGATGACGGAAAAATTCGTGGGTTCGTTGAAAGAGATTGTGATTCAGAACGCAACCTCAATGTCGGAGTTGACGTCGAATCTCACGGAGTTTCGCAAACAGGTTCACGACGAGCACGATGAGCAGCATCAGAATCATCGCGACATATTGTCTCTCTTGCAGGAGAAGAAACCGAAATCCCGCGCCGTCGCGGGTTCTCGGAAATCATAAGCGGGCTGTCGCCCGAAAAAACACTGGAGGTGTTTTATGCAGTTCAATGCAGATCAGGTATTTCAGGTCGTCACCGCGCTGGTGCCGCTGATAGTGGCCGTTCTCGGAATTCTTATGAAGCTGTCTCACGAAGACAGGGAGGAACTCGCGCACAGCGCCGACGCGGCATTAAAACGGCTCGCCGCCGGCGAGATCGATTCCACTCACGCGAAGGAACTCATTCTCGCCACCGGTCTCGTGCCGGAGAAGAAAGTGGACAAAGTCATCGCCGCCGTGGACGCAGTAAATTCGAAGGTCACTATCCGCAAGAAGAAAGGCGAACCGCTCGAAGTCTTCACCGACAAACTCATTCCCGGTGTCGGCGTAACCGTGGATACCAAGGGCGATGTGAAGATCGAGCCGGTCGGGCTGGTTTCTAAGCTGACGCACAAAGCCGGAAAGTGGCTTAAGAAGAAGCTGTAATCCGGCTGTAATATCAACAAGCATTCAAACGGGGATCGGCGCGGTTGCTGGTCCCCGTCCTTTAATTTGTGAAAGTGTGGCGTTAAAACAACCGTGTTTTGTTTTATTTTATAGGGTGTCTTATTACGTCAATCGCCTATCCTGACCTTGGGCAGTACCAATGGCATAAAAGCATAAAGGCAAGCAATAACTGGTGGCCAAAAACGTTGCTCTATTGTAAGAGCGATAATGGCAGCAATGAATACTATGTCTAGCAACAAACCACCTATTCCTCCTAAAGTATTACCAGTTTTATATAATCCCAAGAATTTTCCCATGTATACTTTTTGTTCATTTTTAATCAGCATGCCTGTAACTGCAGCTGTACTCATCATGTATGCCATTCTGGAACTCATATAAAACAAAAAGCTTAAAGAAGATAAGACAAGCAATAAAGGAATAAATGTATGCTCTATAAGTGGCGTAAATATTTTTTTGTCGGCCAGCATATACCCGATTATAGATAGTCCTATTGCTCCAACCAATGCGTAATTGGTTGACATCATAGAAAGATTAGCGGAACCAGCATTCATTGCGCATTGTATTTTTTTCTCGACACTAACTGTGTCATCTTCAAGCATTTTCTTGAGAGTTTCATGTTGCCTTTCGATTGTAAATTCAAACCAGATTTTTTTCATTATCGTCTCCTTGAAACGTTTTCCATATTAAGCCATGGTTATGACGTCCCATCCCATATGTAAGGTCCCAGATACGGATAGATCAGCTCCATTTTGTGTTGCTTGCTCCAATTGTTGTATCGTAAATGACAAAGGGGAAATAGGGCTTTGTTTTATAAATTCAATTGCAGTTTCTTGAGCTGAAAACCTCTCTTTCATCATAATAACAAAAAATTTCATGTATTTCCATGTTGCATGAGACGCTATGATATAAAAACCCCAATAATTGGCCGCTATAGGCACCGGTGCCTCATAGAGCGCTACATCAAATGATTCTCCAGACTGATTTATGAAGTGTTTTAATTGACAAATTAATTTGAGGTTTGCTGCCACCTTTTCGTCTCCTTTGAAATATTTTACTGTCTACTTTATTTACTATGGATTCTGTAGTTGCACTAATTGCCTTATCCACAAAAGGCTTTAATTCACCTTTGAATATGACTATATAAAGCAATCCCAATCCAATATTACCATAAAACCTCCGGAAAATGAATGCCATGCACACCCTGATTTTTTGATTTGTTTCTATTCTGCAAATTACCCTAACTTACATACCACGTTCCGCGGCCGGTGCCTTGCGGTTTAAGATGGCCGGATTCAACCAGTTTCTTCAGATGGAACTTGATTGTGTTCCGGTTGGCTCCGGTGACCTTTTCCGCGCTGGCGACTGTGACGCGACCATGCTCCCGCGCTATCTGAACGAGCTGGTCTGAAAGAGGCGGAAGCGCGCCGATGATTCGTTCCCGCTCCACTTTTTTCTGAAGCGTGTTTTTCTGCGTCACCATACATTCAAGAAAGAATTCCACCCATTCGTGAAGTTGTGTTTCATCGGCATCGAGCGTTGACTGGCCGCGCCGCAGGGAGAGGTAGTAACCGTCTTTATTGTCTTCGATGACGCGTTCCATCGAACTGTAAGGCACATAAGAATAGCCGCTCCGCAGAAGCAGAAGCGTCGTGATGGCTCTTGA
Organism: bacterium; assembly: GCA_029573925.1. Taxonomy (GTDB): domain Bacteria; phylum UBP15; class UBA6099; order UBA6099; family UBA6099; genus UBA6099. The sequence continues at coordinate 222 of JAKQBV010000185.1, read as the reverse complement.
GAGCCTGCCGTTGCCGTCCTGGAACGGATGTATGGCAAGAAAACGCACGACAAAGGCGGCGATCACAAGCAGTGGATGGTATTCTCCGTCATCCAGCGCCTTATTGGTCCACGCGATGAGCGTCTCCATCATGCGTGGCGTATCGAAAGGAGACGCTGTCTGGAATATAACTCCAAGGCTCTTTCCGTTCTCGTCGAATGCCTCAACGTGATTCGGTAGCGT
>JAKQBV010000013.1 GCA_029573925.1 bacterium | reverse complement strand
ATAGCCTCGTCCAGCGTCATGCCTTCACGCCTCAGTCTATTAATGAAATCAATGTATACAATGGCATTGTTCACAATGATGCCTGCCAGCATTATTATTCCGAGGTATGCCATAAGGCTGAGATTTGTTCCCGTTATGAATAATGCAAGCATTACGCCGAGAGCGCCCAGAGGCACTGTGAACATAATCAAAAGAGGATGCAACAAGGATTCAAATTGAGTCGCCATCACCATATAGACCAGAGCAATCGCCAAAATGAAGGCGAGCATCATGCTTTTGAAAGCTTCCCTTCGTTCCGTTTCCTCGCCGACGAAATCGATTGAGAAGCCTGAAGGAATATCCAGTTTTCTGATTTTGGCCATAATCTCATTGTTAACCGAACCCATAGGAACGTCGCCTGTGTATGAGCCTGAAACCGAGGTGTATCTTTCCTGATCCACTCGTTGAATCTGAGCCGGGCCGGAATCCATGCTTTGTTTGACTATGCCTCTGAGGGGAACGGGGGCGCTTACGCCGGGCGCTGTGACGAGGATATTGCCGATGTCTTCCACTCCACGTCTGTCCTCGGGGCGAAGCCGGACTCTTACGTCGATTTCGTCTCCTTCGCGTCTCAGTTGAGTCGCAACCGACCCGTCTAAGCAGGTTCTCACAGTATCGCCTACAGCAGCGGGGCTTAGGCCCAGCGCTCCCGCTTTTTCTCTGTCAACAACAATGTTCATCTCAGGACTTCCGGGGGTTCGGGACACTCTTGAATTTGCCGCGCCCGGAGTCTCGTCGACAATTTTTGCCACTATTTGCGCGAGCCTGTCCCCGGCGTCAAGATCGTGTCCTCGTATGTTCAACTCGAGCCTGCTTTCCTGCCCGCCGCCCATTATGCGCTGCATTATCGATCCGGACTCCTGCACCCAAACTCTGCCCGAAGCCACAGCCGTCAGCTTTTCCCTCAGGTCATTAGCGATCTCTGTTGTCGTTCGCTGTCTTTCATTTTTTGGAACAAGCATAATTCGAAACGAGCCGGAGTTAGAGCCTGAACCGCCGGGAGCTCCCGGCATTCCGCCTCCGCCGGAGCCTACCTGAGCGTACATGTTCGTCAGTTCTGGAGTTTCGGCAATGATTTTTTCCAGCTTAGTCATTTCTCGATATGAGACCTCAAGTTTTGTGCCGACAGGCAGTTCGAAGCTGGCGCTTATCTGTCCTTCATCAACTTGGGGGATATATTCGCTCCCGATCCGGCTTTTCAGTATGAACGCTCCTCCCGCGAAGACGGCGACGATAATCAATATCACGGCAATCCGATATTTAAAAACTCTTTTCAGAGCTTTTCCATATAATCCGTAAATCCCCTTGTCAGCGGCGCTTGTCTGTGAGCTTTCCAACCTGACTTTGAGGAATCTGGAGGCAAGCATAGGCACAAGAGTCAGAGAAACCACAAGCGACGCAAGAAGCGAAACAACGACAGTAACGCCTAGTTCCTTGAAAAAGATTCCGCTCATCCCCCCTACGAAAACAAGAGGGGCGAACACGCAAACAGTAGTGAACGTTGAAGCCGTCACCGCCGACGCCACTTCGGCGGAACCTTTTATAGCCGCCTCGAATCTGCCCATTCCTTCCGCTCTGTGTCTGTAAATGTTTTCGAGGACGACCACTGAGTTGTCCACCATCATGCCTACGCCCAGAGCAAGCCCGCCGAGAGACATGATGTTGATTGTCAATCCGCTGAAATACAGCAAAATGAACGCGCTTATGAGAGAGAAGGGGATAGCGGTGAATATTATCAGCGTTGAACGAACGTTTCTCAAAAAAAACAGAAGGATTAACAACGCGATCACGCCGCCGACAAGGCCTGAAACCCTTAACTGGGAAATCGAATCCTTCACTGTCTGAGATGTGTCGAACATCACCCTGATGTCCGTTCCTTCCGGCAGCATCGGCTTAACCCGTTCTATCCTCGCGCGCACATTGTCAGCCACCTTCACTGTGTTCTCGCCCGACTGTTTTCTGATGGTCATTAAC
>JAKQBV010000152.1 GCA_029573925.1 bacterium | reverse complement strand
ACATGACTTTCGGCGATGACGGAAATGCTTGGTAAAAAAGCCGCGTAAAACCTCGTGTTTTTGCCGGCCAAGAAGTAAGACCCCCCATTTTACACAAATATCGCGCAAAACATCCTGAAAATAACTGAAATAATTTTGCATGCCACTTGACAAGTAAGACCCTACCAGTATAATGAATACATGCCGCATCTGCACAGAAAAATCAAAAAGGGAAGACCCTACTACTACATCCGCGAAATCCAGCGTGTCGATGGCAGACCCAAGGTCGTCAGCCAAGTGTATCTCGGCACGGTCGAGAAGATTCTCCAGTTGCGCCAGGAGGCGGATGCCTCCGGCAAGCCCGCAAAACTCCAGGTGCGCGAGTTCGGCTCCCTGTGGGTGGCGCGGCAACTGGAAAAGGAGTTGGACACCATTGGCGCGGTGGACGCCGCCGTACCGCCGGACAAGAGGGAAACAGCCCCTTCCGTGGGCGAATACTTTTTCTTCGCCTGGGCGAACCGCATGGCGGAACCATGCAGCAAGAATGCGCTCGAGACTTTCTACCGCCGCACCGCCGTTCAGGAAATCCATCCGGTGAACATCTCTGAATTGACCAGCGAGCGCTACTGGGACAAGTGGAACCGCGTGAGCGAGGCGGCAGTGGAGAAAATCGCCCGCCGCTTTTTTCGCCGCGTCGCCGCCCTCTACGCCGGCCGCCCCGAAGGGGTGCTGTTCGACACAACGAATAATTACACCTTCATGGCGAGCAAGACCAAAAGCGAACTTGCCCGGCGCGGCAAAAACAAGGAAGGCCGCGACAACCTGCGCCAGATCGGCGTGGCGCTCCTGGTTGACCGGGACACCGCGCTGCCCCTCTACTACAAGGCCTTCCCGGGCAACATGCACGACTCGAAAGTGTTCGCGCAAACCGCCGACGAGATGATGGCCGTCCTGAACGAACTGAACCCGGATAAACTGCGCATGACCGTCGTATTCGACAAGGGCGTCAACTCACAAGACAACATCCTCTACATAGACGACAAGCCCCACGCGCATTTCATCACCACATACTCGAATCACTTCGCCCCCGACATCGCGGGCGCCGATCTGAAAAACTTCGCTCCTCTGGACATCGAAAAAAACCGCCGCATGGAAGAAAAGGGGAAAGATGCGGACAAGATTCTAGCCTGGCGCACCCGCGCCGAGTTCTGGGGCAAAAAACGCACGGTCGTCGTCACATACAACCCCGCCACCGCCCGCAAACAGAGATACACCCTCGACCAGAAACTCGAAACCCTCCGAGATACACTGCTCGAATTCCGCGCAAATCATCGCCGCGGCGAACCACACTGGCGGGACCCTGACGCCATTCATGACCGCTACATACGCGCCTGTGAAGCACTGTACATCGGCTCGCAATACTACCGCGTCGAGTTCGCCGCCGGGGAAATGAGCTTCCGAAAGGACCTCTATCAGGTCTCTCAATCGCAAACCCTTTTCGGCAAAAACATTATCATCACCGACAACCACGACTGGAGCAACGAGAGCATTGTTCAACTCAGCCTCGACCGCTACCTCGTCGAACATGGTTTTCGCTCCGGCAAATCACGGCATCACGTCGAAATGCACCCGGTACACCACTGGACGGACAGCAAGCTTTTGTGCCACATCCTCACGTGCGCCATGACGCTGACCGCCATGAAAATCCTGGAAATCAAAGCGCGCGCCGTCGGCCTGAAAATGACCGCGCCGGCAATCATGCGGGAAATGCGCGCCCTTCATTCCGTGCTGGTATGGACAAAAGGTAAAAAACATCCGGAGCGGATCATTGAGCTTTCCCCCAAAAACTGGACAGGGGTTTTAGGTGGAAATGGGGGTGGTGTAGAATCCGGAAATGGAGGGAAGCGAACGATGAAGAAGAGATTTGACGCGGCGTTCAAGGCGAAGGTCGCGCTTGAGGCGCTGAAGGGGCAGAAGACGATTGCCGAGCTGGCGCGTCTTTACGAGGTGCATCCGAACCAGATCGGGCAGTGGAAGAAGCAGATTCAGGCGGAGATGCCGAAGGTTTTCAACGGCAAGCGCGACAGGGAGGAGAAAGACCAAGCCGAACTTGTCGAGGAGCTTTACAAGCAGATCGGGCAATTGAAGGTCGAACTCGACTGGCTTAAAAAAAAATCAGGACTTGCCGGTCGATGACAAGCGGCGTCTGGTTGACCCGCCGGGCGGCGCTCTGCCGGTGAAGCGCCAGTGCGAACTGGTGGGGCTGGCGCGGTCGAGCTACTACTACGAGCCGATCGGGGAGAGCGAGTACAACAGGAGCCTGATGAAACTGATCGACGAGACATACACGGAGCATCCGAGTCTGGGGTCGCCTAAGATGACGGATATTCTGCGGAACATGGGGCATGTGGTGAATCACAAACGCGTCGAGCGGCTGATGCGAGTGATGGGGCTTGCGGCGGTGTATCCGAAGCCGCGCACCAGCGTCCCAGACGACGGGGCGCGCAAATACCCGTACCTGTTGGCGGGGCTTGCCATAGAGCGACCCGACCAAGTGTGGGCCGCCGACATCACGTACATTCGCATGCGGCGCGGGTTCGCGTATCTGGCGGCGATCATGGACTGGCACAGCCGATACGTGCTCTCGTGGCGGCTGAGCATTTTCATGGACGCGGCGTTCTGCGTTGATGCGCTGGAGGAAGCGCTTTCGCGCGGGCGGCCGGAGATATTCAACAGCGATCAGGGAGCGCAGTTCACCAGCGAAGCGTTCACGTCGCGGCTGCTGGACAGAGGCGTCGAGATCAGCATGGACGGTCGAGGCCGCTACATGGACAACATCTTCGTCGAGAGGCTGTGGCGGTCGGTCAAATACGAGGAAGTCTATCTGAAGGACTACGCCGACGTGTGGGAAGCCGAGCGGGAGATTTCGAGGTATTTCCGCTGGTACAACGAAGTGCGTCCTCATCAGGCGCTGGGAGGCGCGACGCCGGCGTCGGAGTACTTCAACCGGGACGGAGAAATTGCCGCGCAGAGCTTGCGAAACCGCATGATGAGTGATATTGTGGCCGCATAAGAAAAAACGCGCCACAGAGGAAAACAGAGGCGTTTTGCCGACAGCGAAAACGCCGGATGACGGGAGGTGACAGCGAGCTAAACAACTGAAATCGGGGACTTGAGAAAAAGCCTCGCGCGCACACACGCGCGCGCGCACGCATTATGCGTGCGTCAGGCACAGGCCAAAGCAAAAACAACTGCCATAACCTTAACTGCCAAAGACTAAAACCACCCCTCAATCCCCACCTTTAAAATCCCCTTTTTCTGTCCAACCAATGGGGGGAGGTTCA
>JAKQBV010000147.1 GCA_029573925.1 bacterium | reverse complement strand
CACGCACAAAGCAAGTTTGTGAGCGCCACCCATTTATATTGTTCATGAACCGTATGTTCTATTCACTTCAAAAATGCGTCTTGCGCCTCGCATTTCATCCGCTCTGAACAATCGCTCCCGAATCCTAATGAAGGATTCGGGATAAATACTCTCTTTTGTTTTCATCATTTCAATATTTTCATTCACTCAAACGGTGGCAGAGATTGTATTCTTCATGAAAAACATCCTTTGCGATTCTTTCCATCGTTTCCTTCGTAACGTGGGTCGGGTCCGAGAAATTATTCCTGTCTTCGGTCAATTCGCCGTCGTAATCGCAGTCAGCCGTTTCGGATATCGAGGCAAGGTCGGCTTTGTATCTATCGAAACCGTCCGCAAGCCCTTGCTTGCCGATGAGACTTCTAAAATCCGAATGGGTCGGCGGAATGATAAAAACCAGACGCGCGCCTTCGTTGTCGCATATTTGTTTTATCTCTTTTAAAATCCCTAGATTGCGGTTCGGATATGTCATATTCCTGAATATGAGCGAGCCGCGTTTTTCAAGCATGAAGCGCCAGTGTTCCTCTTGGCTTCTCAGCGGCGGATTCGTCAAAATCGATTCTTTATTCCGCAGCAAATCCGAAAGGTTTCTTGCTGCTATTCTTGCGGTGAAGATTGAAAAATAGTAGATTAACGGGCTGTCGGCGGTCTTTTCGGCCTGAGCCACCGCGTCTCTCAACTCGTTCCTTCCCATGTAATCGAAATTGACCGCCATATAGACATTTTTCAATGCGACGGAGCCGGAGGCTCTCTTGAGAATGTCGCGGGCCTCGGACGGTGAACTGCCATGAAATGAAAAATTGAAAGCGCATTCGCCAGTAAGCCCGCTAACGACATCCGGCGCGAACGCGTTCCCTCTTGAATCGCCTAGGATAATGTTGGAGCATGGTTCTCTGTCGAACAGTATGATTTTATACAATTGCGGGTTGGCTTTCATCGAAACAGCTTCGCGCGGCAGCCCGAAATCGAAACGAGCGTTCATCTCGTACGGGTCCAGAACATAATTGAAAGCTCCGAGAATAGAAAACAAAGCCAGCAACCCGAACGACACGCTTAAGAAAAATCTTTTATGTTCGTTTTTCGATTTCATCGCGATTCATCGCAAACCGGGCGGCCCCGCCCTCTTAAAATTGAAAATACAGGAATTCGGACTTTGTTGAAAGAGAACAGAGACGCTGCCAACAGAATGATTGTGGCAAACGCCCACCGGGCGTCGGGCTTGAACTTCTCAATCAATCTCGTCGGATTCGGCAACATGCACAGCGCGCCGCAAAAAGCAACGAACAAAAGTCCTTTCAACCCGAACCTCAACTCCCCCACATAAGCGGCTGGAATAAACTCGAACCTGCCGAAAAACTCATATGGAAGAACAAAACCGTTTGCCCCTGCCATCGACGCTGTCATTCTGAAAGCGTCGGTCATCGTCGACGACCTGAAGAAAACCCACGCGACTACGACACAAAAAAACGTCAGCGCCCAAGAGAGAGCCGCAGGCGACTTGATTGAAAGTTTTCGGAACGAATGATTTGCCACAAGGTAAACGCCGTGCAGGCCGCCCCAGAAAATGAATGTCCACCCTGCCCCGTGCCAGAGACCGCCAAGCAGCATCGTAATGAATATATTGACCATCTTTCTGAACTCGCCGCGCCGGTTGCCTCCGAGAGGTATGTATAGGTAGTTCTTTAAAAAAAACGACAGCGTCATGTGCCATCTGCGCCAGAACTCGATTATGGATTTCGACTTGTACGGCGAATCGAAATTTACAGGCAGTTTCATATTCAGCATCAATCCGAGCCCGATGGCCATTTCGGAGTAGGCGGAGAAGTCGAAATACAACTGGAACGTGTACGCCAAAGCGCCCTGCCATGCGTCGAGAGTCGTCATTTCTCCGGGAGCGTTGAAGGCAAACGCGGCGAGCGGGGCTAGATTGTCCGCAATAATCGTCTTCTTAAAAAGCCCCATCGCGAAAAGGGCGGTTCCTTTGGACATCGACTCCCAAGAAAACAAAAAAACGCGCGCGTCTCTGAACTGGGAAATCATGCTTTTATGGTAAAGAATCGGTCCGGCGATCAGATGTGGAAACAGTGTCACGAACAACAGATACTCGCGAAAACCGTAGCCTTTTGTTTCGCCTCTGTGCGCGTCCACAAGATATGCTATCTGGGTGAAAGTAAAAAAAGAAATTCCGAGCGGCAGCGCGATTTTAGCCAGTTCGATATCAGCTCCCAGCGCCGCGTTGATTGAATCGACGAAAAAATTGGCGTATTTGAAATAGCCGAGCAGCGCCAGATTTCCCGCCACGCCGACCACAATCAGAGCTTTACCGCGCAACTTCTCTATTCCCCTGCCAACCAAGAAGTTGAAAGATATCGAAATCAACAGCAACGACACATAGCGGTAGTCCCACCAGGAATAAAACACTAGC
>JAKQBV010000064.1 GCA_029573925.1 bacterium | reverse complement strand
CACGCATCCACACTCAAAGCCGCAGAAATCACTTCCCCACCTCGCCTCGTGCGTCCTATACATGAAAAATTGACGCTGCGACCCGCAAACGTCTGTCTTTCCTCCCTTCGGTGTTTTTCTAAAAGGCCAAAGTCCAGGGGGAAGAACCCTTTGAAAAGGGTTCTTTCCCCAAACCCCGCTAAAACTTTTCGCATCTTTTTATTTGATTGTTGTTGAGAATATTGCTACGTGTTCTTCGAAATTCATAAGACCTTATTTCCAATCGACGAATACGGGTTATAATGGCGGCACATCTGACTGGAATATATGTTGTTTTATCTTTCTATTTTCAGGCGACGCATGCGTCAATACGAAATTAAGAATGTCGTCATCACGCCGAGATGGTCGGAGGGATAAAGGCCTTCATCGTTGTGGTTTCTGAAACAGACCACCGAATCAATCGTTTTCGCTGCCGAGCGGTCCTTGGACGGTTTAACAAAAACATAGTCAATTCTGCTTTTTGGGGTCTGATCGGCTGAGTCGCGGCCTTTTTCGAGCCTTATCGGGGAAGTCTTCCCGGTGTCCTCCGCCGTTTCGCCATGCGCCAGCACATAAGTGTCCTCGAACCCGGCTTGCAAGTACGTCGCAATCGTCTCGGATTCAGGCTTAGCATTCATATCCCCAGTCAGGAAGACAATATTTCCGACGCTGTTTCTTTTTTCAAACGCGACAATTTTTTTCGCCTGAGGCAGACGGGTCTCGTCTCCGCCAATATGATGCAGATGCGTATTGTACATATCAACGTCGAGGCCGTCTGCGACGTTAATCCTTGTGAACAGAACCACCCTTCCATTCTTCAAGTCAGCGAAATCCTTTTCGACAATCGGATATCTGCTATAGATGGATATGCCTTCGCCGGACACCGCTTCAAAACCTGTCTTGAGCCGCTCGTATTTGTTGTATGTTTTCCCCTGCTCTCCTCCGCTCTTCTGCTTGACAAGAGAAAGGAGAACGGCGGACTGGTCCATTCCTATGGAAACTTCCTGCAGCCCTATGATGTCGGGATTGAGCCGCACAATCTCGTCTGCGATAAGAGGGAACCTATCCTCCCACCAGTCCGCATGATGTCGCAGATTGATGGTCATAACCTTTAGCGTTAATTCATTATATTCGCCGGCGGCAGAGGCTCGTTCCGGCAAAACCTCTGCGGACGCGCGGAGCGATTGAGCGACGGCGGCAAAAAACGCAAATGCCAACGCTATGGCAAAAACTGTTTTTAGAGCCGACATGATTCTGTTCATTTTTTAACAGCGACCGCGAGGCTCTCGGCGACATATTCCACCGCGTCCCGCGACAGTTCGGGATACTGCGGAAGAGCGAGAATGTCCGAGCAGACAGCTTCGGTGACGGGGAAATCTTCGGGCGCATGCCCCAAGAACGAAAACACAGTCTGCTTGTGTAGCGCGAGAGGATAATATATCGCGTTGCCAACGCCCTTATCAATAAGCGCTTTGGAAACCGCGTCCCTGTCGGGAACTCTTATTTCGAACGTGTTGTATGTATGAGCGGAGCCTTTCGGCTCTGCGGGCAGCACGACCGCGCCGTCCGGGCGTTTGCCGTCGGAGCCGATTTCGTCCGAAAAGACCACAGGGATTCCCGACGCCGAAAGTTTACTCTTAATGGCGTCGCAATACGCGCGGGCGTTTTCCGCCCGCATTTCCAGCCATCGGTTCATGCGGGGCAATTTCACGAGAAGGGCGGCGGCCTGAAATGAATCAAGCCTGCTGTTGTATCCGAACGCGGTGTGATAGTACCTCTGGTTGCTTCCGTGGACGTGAAGCAGGTTGGCGTTGTCGTAAACATCCTGCCTGTTTGTCAGAATCATGCCGCCGTCCCCGGCTCCGCCGAGGTTTTTGCTGGGATAAAAAGAGAGGCAACCGGCGTCGCCTATGGCCCCTGCCTGAACGGTTTTGCCATCGATAGTCATGGTTGCGCCCTGAGCCTGAGCCGCATCCTCAATGATGTCTATGCCGTATTTCGCTTTAATTTTCATGAAAGCGCGCATGTCGGCCATCAGGCCGTAAAGGTGGACGGGGAGAATGGCGCGGAGCCGTTTGCCCGTGCGCGAGTCCATCAGTCCCACGTCCGTCTTTCGGCAGTTCGCCTCGATGTACTGTTCCACTTTCGCGGGATCGAGGTTATACGATTCGGGCGCGATGTCTTGGAAGACGACAAGAGCGCCGACCTCGTTTATCGCCTCCGCCGTAGCCATGAACGTGAAAGGCGAGGTGATTACTTCGTCGCCGGAGCCGATTCCGAGGGCGCGGAGAGCGATGACCAGAGAGTCCGTGCCGTTGGCGACGCCGAGCGCGAACTTTGCGCCGCTGTGTTCGCGCACGGCCGCTTCTAGTTCTGAAACCGGTTTGCCGAGCACGAAATCGCAACGCTCGAACACGCCTTCCATAGCGCTCATCATCTCCGCCCGCAACGGGTCGAAGCACGCTTTCAAATCGATAAACGGAACTTTCATTGTTCAGCAGCGCCTTTCAGCCGGGAGGCGAAGCCCGGCGTTGTTGTCTATTAGCGACCAAAAAAGCCCGGATGTCAGAGCGAGGCGGGTTTAACCGGCCACTTGACGCGGACGAGTTTCACTTTGTCTGCGACCAGCCCGGCGGTGTTCACCGCGCCGAGTTGATCAAAAAGAAAGTCGAGTTTCGCTTCGAGTTCGGCGCGCAGGGCGGCCCGGACGTCTTCCGGCATCGACCACACGTCCTTCTTGAACGGCCCCCACACTTTCTTCCTGCTCTTGTAGTAGAACTGCTCGGCTGTCATTCCTTCTTTTCTCTCTTTGGCAAGCTCGACGTCCATCCAAGCGTACATTTTCTTTTTCAATTCTTCCGGGAAGCTCTTCGAGTCTAGGACGATGTTCTGGAATCCTGTGGCGAGGTGAACCTCGACGGTCTTTGTCTGCGGGAACTTGTGGAACATATCGTCTGGCAGAGTGGAAGCGCCGTGCTGAACCGCGCCGCCCATTCCCCACTTTTTGCGCGCTTCCAGAGAAAGCTTTTCGAGCGTGTCGAAATCGAGCGCTACGCTCGCGATGGAGCCGTCGGGGAGCACCACGCCGCCGTGCGACGTGCCCGTCTGCACGCTGACTTTGCTCAGGCCGACCAGCCCCTCTCCGAGGCAGCGTTTGTATCCGCTCATGTACGCCTCAAGTTCCTCGACCGTGCTGTTCTTTTCTCCGACCTCTCCGATTTCTCCGCCGACGGAGATGGTTACGCCTTTCGGCTCTATTTGTCGGATGTATTTCGTCAGTTCAGCCGCCACTTCGAAATTGAGCCTCTGCTGTTCTTCAAGCGTTTCCTTGCTCAAGTCCACCAGAGTGGATGTGTCGATGTCGATGTTCAGATATCCGCCGTCCACCGCTTCCTTGATGAGGTCGCGAAGGTTCTGCTTCTCGCCTTCCCTGTTTTCTCTCCACAGGCGGTTGCGCGCCTGAAAGTGGTCGCCCTGAACGAACAGCGGGCCTTTGTAGCCGTCCGCGATGGCGGCGGCCATAATCGAACTTGTGTATTCGGCGGGCCTCTGCTCGGTGTATTCCATCTCGCTGCGTGCTATCTCGAAGATGACCGCAGTGTTGTTCTTGTTGCGGCAGCTCGCGAAGATTGCGAGGGCCGTGTCGAACGTGAACCCGCGGACGTTGATCGCCGGGACGGTAAGCCCATCACACTCGCCTTTTCCGGCGGCCATGTACAAATCGTTGATTGAAGCGAGGATGACTCCGAGTTCCTGACCGCCTTCGATGATTACCCATCTAACTGCGTCGCGCACCTCGGCGTTGTCGTTCATAGCCGAGTTCTCCGCCAGCGTTCTGGCTAGCGACCTGAACCCTTTTTCATCCGTTATCTTTATAGCCCAGTCTTTTATGTCAGCCTTCCCGGCAAGCAGCCCTTTCAGTTCGTCTATGCTCTTTATCATATTCTTCCTCCGTTAGACCGGCGCTAAGCCGATTTTCATTTGTCCGAATATTGTATGCTGTGGGAACGCGCGTTGCAATAGAGCGAAGGCCGCTTTCGCCGCGCTCGTGACCTCCGGGACGGTATTGTGATATAATTAGAAAAATGGAGAACGATCAGATGGGCGCATGGGAAGACCTGAAAGGCATGGTGTCCGTATGCGACAAGTGCGAACTGTCGCGGACGCGAACGAACACGGTTTTCGGCGAGGGCAATCCTGACGCTGAAATAATGTTCGTCGGAGAAGCCCCCGGCAAGGATGAAGACGCTAAGGGCAGGCCCTTCGTCGGAGCCGCAGGAAAACTTCTGGACAAGATGATAGAAGGAATCGGGCTGGCCCGCGCGGATGTCTTCATAGGCAATATCATCAAGTGCCGCCCCCCGGAGAACAGGGACCCTAGAGATTAAGGGAAAACTTTTGAAAAAGTTTTCCCGCCGCCCCCCGGAGAACAGGGACCCTAGGCCGGAGGAAATCGAGGCATGCAAGGATTTCCTGTTCGCCCAGATATCCTTCATCAGCCCGAAAGTCATCTGCACGCTGGGACGCCACTCTCTTCACACGCTGGTGCAGCCCGACCTGCCCATATCCCGCGTTCACGGCAAACCCATGAAATGGAAAGGCATTCTGTGCCTTCCGATGTACCATCCGGCGGCGGCCCTTTACCGTCGCTCTCAACTCGACGACCTGAAATTCGATTTCGACCAATTGAAAGCCCTAATGGACAACAATTTCTTTATGTAACCGAAATGTGTTAACTCTGCACCCCAAAATCAGGACATTATAATAACAACAAACGCCGCCGGGAGCGCGGCCGGGCGCAAGCTTCGGCTGTCATCGGCGGTCGCGGATGGTGCGGCAGATGATAAAAATCGTTCTCGAAATAATAAATATGCTGTTCAGGCTTTATGGTTTTCTGCTTATCGCGTCAGTGATACTGTCTTGGGTGCGGCCTCAAAGAAGCGCGCTGACGGACCTTCTTGAAAAACTCACCGAGCCTGTTCTCGCGCCGTGCCGGGAGTTGCTGCGGGCATTCTTCGGATTGCTTCGCATTGACGCCAACGCTTTCCCTCTCGACTTCTCTCCCATTCTAGCAATTCTCCTTGTCGAGACCTTCAGGAAAGCGTTTTTTACTGTCATCTTTCACTTTTTATGATATCGGGAGGCGGATGCAATGGGGATAATACCTATCGAGATTTCCAGCAGGGAATTTAAGAAGAAGTTTAGGGGATACGACCCGGACGAGGTCAGGGAATTCCTTGAAAACGTCTCCCGCGAGATGGGCGAACTGATGTCGGCGAAGGCAATGGTCGAACGCGAGCTTGACGCCGCCAAGGACAGCTTGGCGAAGTATCACGAGCTTGAGGACAGCATAAAGGAAACGCTTCTGCTGGCGCAACGCACTAAAGACGACTTGATGGAGACGGCAAAGAAGAAGAGCGAACTGATAATCGAAGAGGCGCATCATAAAAGCAACAAGATATCCGAGAGGTTCGCCCAAACGCGCGCCGCAAAAAAACAGTTTCAGATAGAGTTCGAGACCCTGCTCGAATCTTTCAGACACAGGCTCGGCGAGTTGAGGGAGCCGGAAGACATCGCGTCTCAAGGTTTCGAAGATGCCTGAAATCGAGATTCGGCAGACCCGCTCCGGCCTCGGCTTCGACGTCAAGGTCAAGCCGGGAGCGAGGGAAAGCAAGGCGAGCGGAACGGTTGACGGCGCTCTGAAGGTCGAAATCAAAGCTCCGCCGGAAGGCGGAAAAGCCAACGCCGAACTGATTCGGCTCCTCTCGAAACTCACCGGCGCTCGCGCGTCCGACATCGAAATTTCATCCGGCTCAGCGTCGCGAAGAAAAAAAATCAGGATATCCGGCGTCGAACTGGAAACTTTAAGGAAAATCCTAGATAATATACAAGCGAAATCGTAACTGAAGGAATACGCCGGGAAGCGCAGGCTCATCCGGAGCGTTGTCTGGAGATGACGATGGGAAAAGACGAAACGAATATGGGAACATGTCCCGCGTGCGGCGGGGCGCTAAAAGATTACGACGACTATGTGGCGGCGCGCGCCGTCAAGATAGGCATGGCGGCGCTGCCTGCCGCTCTTGTCATCTGCGCGGTCTGGGCTCCGTTGTTTTTCATTATCCGTCTTCTGGCAGGCGGAGCCTTAGGCAAGGCTGCCGCCGGAACTCTGGTTTTGCTCATTGTGAAAAAGATTCTCGTCGGACTGGTCATCGGGGCATTGCTGGCGGTCGCAGTCGGCATAGGCAGAAGCGACCTCGGACTGTTGCTCGGCGCTGTTATCGGCTCTATTGGGGGCTTCTTCGTTGCGGCGTCTAACGTGATGCCGTTGCGCTCGGACGCCGCGCACAGGATGGACATAGTGATAGTGGCGATAGCCGCGGGCATTCTATGCGCGTTGACTGTGAAAGTTTCGGAAAGTTACGGCTGCGGAAGATTCAAAGCTTGGCTCGGCCCGGAACCTCGTGAAGGCTCCTGCGCTTCAGAGCTTAAATAGCTTTCTGGACCTTGTTCGACCTCAGACAGCGGGAACAGATTTTAACTTTCTGCTTTTTTCCGTCCACAACAGCGTTCACCGTCTGAATATTCGGTTTAATCGTCCGTCTGGATCTTTTGTTGGAGTGGCTGACCAGATTGCCCGTGGTCGTGGCTTTTCCGCATATTTCGCATTTGTACGCCATTTCTCGCACATCCTTTATGTTCATGTCGCGGACATAAGCCGCACAGGATAGATATACTAGCGTCGCCCCGTCCGACTGTCAATACCCTCAGGCGACAAGCATCATAGTCTATGAAAAGACTTCCTCCGAATAGGGCTGTTGAAAACAGTATTTATGTCGGGTGGCACGCACAAACTGCGTTTGTGCGTGTTGAAATCACTGTCAAAGCGCTGTTTTCGACATGCAGGACCAACAATACCACACGCAAATTCTTGCTCCTTTTTCAACAGCCTCCGAATGGAAACACCTGTTATTCATCCAAAAACTTGCGTATCGCGGCGGCGACTTCATCGGGTTTTTCAACTGGTATCTGGTGACTGGCGTTCTCTACCATTATCAATCTTGAATCCGGCAGAAGTTCCGCGAGTTGCTTTGACAGATGGATTGGAATCGTTTCGTCCGTTTCAGTGGCTATCACCAGCGCCGGGACTTTGATTTCGTTTAGCCTGTCCCGCAGGTCGAGTCGCGACATCTCGATAAGGGATTTCACTGTGACCGCTTTTGACGGTTTCATCTTTTTATCGAACGCGTCGGGATACAAGTCGGGCGCTTTCCTCTTATTGCGATTCTTCATCCAAAGGGTGAAATTAAACATCAGGGAAAACATGCGGACGCCGAACATGAGGCGATTGACCACTTTTTCGTCTGCGGCAAGCCCCGCCGCTGTCGCCGCAAGGATAAGTTTTTCCACTCTCTCCGGTCTTTTTAGGGCGAACATCAGGGAGACCATTCCGCCCATCGAATGTCCGCCAATCACCGCGCGCTCTATGCCAAGCGCGTCTAGAAAACCTTCGAGGTCTTTGACGTGCGCGTCCAAAGAATAGTCCAGATCATTCCCTTTGTCGCTTAGAGAGTGGCCTCTAAGTTCATAAGCGATCACCCTGTTTTTCGGGGACAACAAGGAAGGAACCCTGCCCCACCGGGACACATTCCCTGTCCAGCCGTGCAACAGCACGACCGGCGGGTTCCCCTTCCCCTTGATTTCATAGTAATGCTTTATTCCCGTAGCCGGATTCTTAAGTTCCATGTCAACGCGCCTTCGCCATCATATCTTGACCTTTTTCTATTTCAGTCACATAGAGTTATAGAGCAAAATGCGCCCAAAATCCACCTATATCACCATCAGTTGGGCACTAGAGCGTATCTGACGGACGGTTCTTTTTCGAGTTTGACGCGGGCGTTTGCCATAGAGCGCCATATCACTACGTAGGCGATCAGATAGGAAAGCGCCGCGAGAGTCCAGAGCCAAAGCATGTCCGCCCGGATGTGCTCGAACCCGCCTCCCTGCATGAACACCGTTCTAAGCGGCATTATGAAGTGTGTCAGAGGAAGTATCCAGCTTATGACCTTTATGCCGGGGAGCATGGCGAAATCGGGCCATGTGAAACCGCTCAACAGGAACGACGGCAAGGACACTAGCATTAGGGCTTCGGTGGCGAACAACTCGTCGCCCAGAATCGCGCTTGCGCATATCCCCAGTCCCACTATCGCAATAATGAAGACAGTCAGCATCATGAAGAACAGCCACGCCGAGCCGTAAAAATTTATGCCGAAGTATTTTAGGGACATCCAGAACGCGGCCAGAGCCGTAATCATATTGACGACGGTATAGAAAATGCCCTTGGCGGCGAGGACTTCAAGCGGACTGTCCGTAATCTTAAGAATCTGAGGGAGAAGACCGTGTTGCCGCTCGCGGGCAAAGGCCAGCGCGCAGCCGACGAGCGTTATCTGCTGCACTATCACGCTTATGAGGCCGATCATGATGAATGTGTTGTAGTTGTAAGTGGGATTGTACCAGACGCGCGTGGCTCCGTCGATGGGCATGGCCTTGCCCTGAAGGTGGTCCGACGGAGCGCCTTTCATGTTGAGGGTCTTCATCTCGACAGCCGCCGAGAATGTGCCTGCGACGCGCGCCATCGCGACTACGACGGTGTTGCTGAGCATCATGTTGCTTCCGTCCGCGACGGTGAGCAGCTTGGCCTGTTTGCCCTTTTTGATATCCCGCTCGAAATCCGGGGGAATCCAAATAGCGGCGTAAGCTTTGCGGGCTAGAACGGCTTCCCTTACCTCGTCCATGCCGGAGGCCATGCCGACGACTCTCATGGCGTCGCTGCGGTCGACTGCGGTGGCGATGGAGCGGCTAAGCGCCCCGTTGTCGTGGTCGATTATCATCACAGGCACTTCGGAAACGCGTTTTTCCATGTACAGGAAGCCGAGGAGCGCCGTGTATGCGACCGGCATGATGAAAATCATTATCGTGAGCCGCCAGTCTGAAAGAACGACATCGGTCAGTTCTCTTTTGATCAGGCGCAAAATTCTGATGGCGAACATAGCGGGCCTCCCGTCAATGGTTGAAAGCGACTCTGGCGGTCATGCCCGCGACAAGGTCGGCCGGGGCATCGGATATATCAACCCTCAGTCGAAGGGCGCGCTCGTCGAACCCGCCGTTTTCGTTTGTCGCGCGCCGGGTGGCGAACTCCGCCATCGGCATCGTCTGAGCCACTTTCCCTTCTAAAGTCCTTCCGGCGGCGGGTATCTCGACTTTTACCGCGTCGCCCAGTTTGACGCCTGAGAACTTCGATTCGTCCACATACACGTCCACCCTGAAACCGCGAGTGGCGGTCACCGTCATCATCGCGTATCCGGGAGCGACAATCTCGCCTTCGTTGACCATGCGCTTGTTTATCCTGCCGGAGATGGGGCTGATGATTTTAGTGTTTTTCTTATAGGCGGACGCCTCGTTGAAGACGCCTTCCCCGGCTGCCACGCCCTGACGGGCGGCATCGACATCTTTGTTTCTGATATCGACCATGAGGCGGGCGTCCTTAGCGAGTTGAAGAGTGAGTTCGGCGGCCTCTACGCCGGCTTCAGCCTGCCTGACCTGATGGCGCGCGGCCTCGACCTCTTCGATTCTTGCGCCCTGCCGCACCATGTCGTGCCTCTGTCGGGCGGCCGTAAGCTGGGCGGTGGCTTCGCGGTATTTCATCTCAACTTCGTCGGCTTTCTGCGCGGCGAGAACGCCCTCGCCTGCAAGGCTCCGCACCCTGTTCCACGTTTTTGTGGCGGTGTCGTAAGCGGCCTCTGCCGCCGCGACCGCCTGAGCGGCCATCTCAAGTTCCTGCGGCCTAGCGCCGCTTTCGAGAGCGGCAAGTTTTTCAGACGCCATACCGAGCGCCGCGCGCGCCGCCTTGAGACCCGCCTCGGCCTGTTTGATTTTCGATTCGACGCTCTGCCGTTCAAGGTCGGCTGCTATTCGGCCTTTCTCGTACGTCGCTTCCG
>JAKQBV010000053.1 GCA_029573925.1 bacterium | reverse complement strand
CGATTCTTACATCCCCGGACTGACAAAGCTTGCCGACGCCATCAAAAGCAATGGCGCTCGCGCGATGGCGCAGATAAACCACACCGGGCGGCAGACTTACCCGATGATGATTCCCAAAGACATGGAGCCGGTGGCTCCGTCGGCCGTTTACTGCAAGATGACAGGCGCGACCCCGCGCGAACTGACGGAAGAGGAAATACTGGACATCATCGACAAGTTCGCCAAGACGGCCGTCAGACTGAAAACCGCCGGGTTCGAGATTATCGAGATACTAATGGGCACGGGCTATCTGGTTTCCACCTTCCTGTCTCCGCTGACCAACAAGAGGACGGACAAATGGGGCGGCTCTGAAGAAAACCGGATGCGATTCGGTCTCGAAGTCTTCAAGGCGGTCAGGAACGCGGTCGGAGGCGATTTCCCGGTCACAGTCAGAATAAACGGAAACGACCTGATGGAAGACGGGTTGGGGAGCGCGCCGCACATCGCGTTCGCAAAGGCTCTCGAAGCCGCCGGAGCGGACGCCATCTGCGTGAATGTAGGCTGGCATGAGGCAAGGGTTCCCCAGATAACAATGGGCGTGCCGCGCGCCAACTACGCATATCAGGCCCGAAGAATAAAAGAAAACGTCAAAGTTCCGGTGATTGCCAGCCACAGGATAAACGACCCGCTGGAAGCCTCCGACCTTATAGAGCTTGGCTACTGCGACATGGTGGGGATGGGCAGGCCGCTGATTGCTGATCCGCATCTGCCCAACAAGGCCCAGCAGGGAAGAGACGACGAGATTATCCACTGCGTGGCCTGCGGGCAGGGCTGCTTCGACCACGTTTTCCTCCTTCAGCCGGTCGAGTGCATGGTGAACCCGGACGCCGGATACGAATATCTAGGCGAAAGAGGATTGGCTGAGAAAAAGAAAAAAGTGGCGGTGGTGGGAGGCGGGCCGGCTGGCATGTCCGCAGCTTTGACCGCAAAGAGGCGCGGTCACGACGTCGCTCTGTTTGAGCGCGCTCCCGTTCTCGGCGGCCAACTATATCTGGCTTCCGCTCCCGAAGGCAGAAGAGAATTCGAGGAGATTATCAACGACTTCGACGCTCAGCTTGACATAGAGGATGTGGACGTCGTCACCGACATGGAAGTGACGGCGAAGTATCTTAAGAAGGAGAAGTTCGACGCCGTGATACTCGCGACCGGCGCGGAACCAGCCACGATTCCTATTCCGGGAGCGGACAGGCCGAACGTTCTTCAGGCATGGGACTACCTCGGCGGGCTTGTAGGCGCGAGCGGCAAAGTGGTGGTGCTCGGCGGCGGCGCTGTGGGAGTCGAGTCCGCTCTAGTCCTCGCGGAAGAAGGCACGGTCCCGGCTGAAACCATCAAATTCCTGCTCATCCACAACGTGGAAACACCCGAAGAACTGCGACGGCTGGCCGTGCATGGCACCAACGACGTAACCATTGTCGAGATGCTTCCCCGCGTCGGCAAAGACATCGGAAAATCCACCCGTTGGACTATGATGGAGGACCTCTCAAGGTACGGCGTGAAAGTCCTCACCAAAGCAAAAGCCGTCGAGATTAACGACGAAGGCGTCGTCATCGACGAGGCCGGAACGAAGAAAACTCTGCCAGCCGATTTCGTGATTCTTGCCGTCGGCTCGAAATCCTACAACCCTCTCGAAGAACAGTTGAAGGACAGCGGAATCGAGATGGCTGTTGTCGGCGACGCAAAGAAGATAGGCCTTATCTTCGACGCTATACACGCCGGACACAAAGCCGCGCTCAAGCTGTGATTGTCTGAGCGGATTCAGCGGGATTGATTTCAGGGAATAGAAAACTTCATTATTGTGTTTTGAGATGATGAAGACACAAAGATGTGCTGACTGGACACCGTCAGGCCATACGAATTTGCCGCTACATTGAAATAGCCTAATATATCTCCGGAAGCAGCGTCGAGATAAAGCAGCTTGCTGTTGCCGCTGCATAGAACGAACACATATTCCCAATCCGGGTCCGCCGCCAGTTCGGTGGGTTTCACGCAATACTGGAAACTAGATTGCGACGCTACGGCAGTGTTGCTCGACGCGAAACCATCGGCGTCCGCAAACAAGCGCAGCACGGGTTGAGACTGGCTCGCCTTGGATGTCGAGCCTCCGCATGTCACGTAAAGGGTAAGATCCGGTAGCGCTAGAACATCCCATGGATTCTCGCATGTATTCGTGAAACCCATCTGAGAAGCCGTCTTGCACTGCCCCGACGACCTGTCGCAGTACCCTCTTACGTCGTTGACGCCGAGGCTCGTCATGTTTAAGCATGTTCCGCTTGAGCATATTCCGGAGTCGCATCCCGAATTGCTCGCGCAGGGGCATCCGGTTTTCTTTGAGTTTGATCCGGAACAGCTCGCCGCGCAGTACGGAAGCATCGGCGAATAGTCGCAATAGTTGCTGTTACAGTTGCTGTTGGCCGCGCACGGGCAGTTGTTTTTATTTCCTTTCGTTCCCGCGCATATCCCGGTAGTCTGGCCGTCGTAGACAAAAGACGCGAAAGATTCCGTGCGAGGGTCGTCAGGCGCGAACGGATAAATCCGGTTGTTGTTCTTGTCTATCGCGTAGCCTACGCCGCGGTCGGCGTCCATTCTCAGCCTGTAGGGACTTGCTCCTGTAAAATAACTGATTCTTGAAATAACCGTTTCCGTTTCGGGGTCTATCGCCGTGATGAAGAAGTTCGTCCTAGCCGTCACGTAGATAACGTCATAGACGGAGTCGTAAACGATATCGCTCGGATTAGAAGGCTCCGTTCCGGAAACTTCCAAGCTTATCTCGTTGGTCACTTTAAGCTGGGCCGTGTCGATGACCGACAGCCACGCGCCGTTTCTTCTCGGCTCGGACGGCAGATATTTGGAAGTAGAGCAGTGCCGGGATTCAAGCTGGTTGTCGTGGGTTACGAATAGCTTTGAAAAATTCGAGTTGAAAGCCAGCCTTCGCGGGTCGCAAAGAACCGGAATGGAGTGGGAAATCTGCATAGTCGGGATCTCTATCACGTCCACCGTGTTTAGTAG
>JAKQBV010000033.1 GCA_029573925.1 bacterium | reverse complement strand
GAGCAACACGGCGCTTATATGCGTGGTTCCATCTGGAGCGCAGACCGGCAATATTGTTGTGACGACTGAGGGTGGATCAGCTTCTGTGGCCTTCACAATCACCACTGACACGTCGATCTGGCCGTTCGAGATTCCCGGAGACTACACGAAGTCAAGCGCGAATATTTTGATAGAAAGCGGATATGCGTTTCTAGCCACTGTTAATTCTCCGACATGGTTCAATAGAAATTGGACGAGCAGGCGCGTTTTAACGATTGGCAATACGAGCGGGGTGGCGCAAGCTGATTTTCAAGTTCCGGTGTATTTGACGGTGTCGAACTTTGATTTCGACGAGGCGGACTCCAACGGAAACGACATAAGGTTTACGACATCTGACGGCGTCACACTTATAAACAACTATTGGATACAGAGTTACGATAGCGTGGGAAAGACTGCGACGATTTGGGTGAAGGTCCCGAATGTTCCGGCAGCGGGAACGACGATATATATCTACTACGGCAACCCGTCTGCAGGCGCGTTGAGCAATAAGGCTAACACATTCATAGCGGACACATTTACAGACGGAGTGGGAACGTGGACTCAGACGGATGTGGTGTCCGACATAGATATTACGACTGACACGGCATACATAGAGTTTCAGGTCAACACCGTGCCGAGAACGTGCGATGAAAACTGGGGCAGTTCGTGTTACGGTTGCACGAACTACAACGGCAACTGCACGGCCTGTACGCCACCGTGCGTCACTTGCACGGGCACTGCCTGCGTCGGGTCGGAAGCTATTGATTCTTTGACCGTCAATCAGGGGACGTTCTTGCTTCCCGGAGCCACATACAACGTGACGGTGGAGCATCACACGTTCGGCTCCAACAGATTTTCGATAAGTTATCTGCCACCCGGAGCCGGAGCGTGGACTCAGTTGTATTGTTCTGGCGCGATAGCGGCGGGAACAGGCACGTACACGAGCGGCAATTTCACTCTCAACGCCACTCCCGGAACACACAAGGTTCGAGCGGCGATGAACTATAACGTGGGATGTCCGTTCACGTGCGCGACTCAATATTGCGACACGGATGAACTGGATTTATATGTTTACTATAAATCTGGCGGATATTTCACATCAGACGCGCTACCCGGGTTTATGGGCGGAATAACTTTCACATCTCCGAACGCGCAACCGGCAGGAACTACTCTTACATATCAAATCATGAAAGCTGCGGATAACAATGAGCTTTGTTCGATCACTCGGGCGGACGCGAACGGAGGTTATACAATCCCGGGCGGAACCGACTGCGCGGATTATACAAGTCCTGTTTATATTAGGTCGGACATGGAGACGACAAGCGTGACGTCGTCGCCGACGGTGAATTCATGGACGTTGAATTATTACAGAAGAAAGATCGCTAACGTTTCGGTAACTGGATACGGCGTTTTACAGAACAGGCAATATCCGACTGATAGTCCTACGGTGGTGAACAACACAGGACTTAGTTTCGAAGAGATTATTTCCTTCACGGAAATTCTATATCCGAACACAGCTAATGTGACTTATCAGATAAGCAACAACGGGACGAATTGGTATTATTTCAACGGAACCAATTGGGCGGCGGCAGGGGGGGCGGCGCAATCCAACGCGGGTTCGATTCTCCGCGAGAATATCAAAACGTTCCATACCGACATTGGGATCGGGACATTCTATTTTAAGGCGTTTCTCAATTCGAACGGCTCTCAACAAGCGGGAGTGGACGGAATAAGCATCAACACCGCGCAGCTTACGTTTTCTCAAGTGTTGAATAATGGGATACAACCGGGGCAGGGGGAAAGATACGTACAGATTTATAATCCTTATAGCACGGACTATGATCTTTCCGGCCATGTGTTGGGGATAGGGCCGGGGATGGAATACACCATACCTGCAGGAGAGACAATCCCGTCTAAGGGACACTACATCATCGCCAAGAGCCAAACCGAATTTATCAACAGGTTCGGGTGTGCTCCGGTTTATGTTAAGGAATGGACAAGTCTTAATATGGCGTCCGCCGGGGATGAGGTGTATCTGAAAAGGAATGCCGGAGCGGGTTCCTCGATAGACCTAGTGGTGTGGGGCGTTTATAACGGGGCGCAACTGCCTGAAGGGCAGTTTACAACTCCGCCGGGAACAGCGGCGCCGACGCACGCGGCAGGCAAATGCATAACAAGGCTTGTAGAAGGTTACGAAGGGAATGAAAGAGACAGCGGCGCCGACGCAGACACATCGCCTGAGAACGAAGAAGACCTTGCGGCGACTTTCATGGTGGACAATCCGTCTCCGTTCTGCATGCCTCCTACCAATGGAACGATAACAATCAACGACAGCGATGGTTATACGAAGATAGCGAATCCGGTTATGACGCTGACATGCGAGGATCCGGCGGGAGTTGACTGCAACACATCGGACTCGATAAGGATGGCGTGCACTGAAGCGGCTCTCTCTTCCGCCTCATGGATTCCGTTTGAAAAGAAGTGCAACGAGTCAGGTTATTCATGCTCTTTCAATATTACAACGGGTCCCGGGTGCGCTGGAGGAGACGGCGCAAAGACCATATACATCGAATTCAAGAATGACAGAGGATATACGCAGTCGTCCCATCCATCGGATTCGACAATTTACGACACCACTCCGCCAGTGATATCTCAAGTGCTAGTGTACTCTGACAAAGAGACGTATCTTTGCGGAACGGCTGACGGGTGCGCGACGATATCGCCGATTCTAGGCGGAACGATTTATTACAACAATCTCGGCGGACAAGGGAACGGCCAGAGCATGGCGGTCGAGCTTGCGTGGGACGATCCCGGCGGAGCTAAATACGAATACCGGGGGCAATACGCGTTCGGCGGGAACGCCACTTACGACGGCACAACCGTAGGCCCGGACAGCAACGGCGCCGACGGATGGAAGCAGTACTACAAGATAGACTCTGGCGAAACGGACGAGATGGGCATAAAGTTCACTGTTTATGACAAGGCGGGAAATTCGTCATTCGTAACGATCAACTTTGTGATGGACATCGTTTCTCCGACGATAACATATAATTGGCCGACGGCCGGCGGCAGAAGCAACTGGTACAAAGACGACCCCGGCAACGTTGTGAACATCGACTTCGGATGGGTTGACAAATGTCCTCTCTACAGCGCGCAATACCGCGTAGGAGCGGGCGCGTGGGTTGACATCTTCACCGGATTCAGGTTGACAGATTACACAAACAACTGGGGACTGGTATGGGCCGCTGTCCCGGAAGGCTCAAATCAGATTAGCGTAAGGGCGTTCGACGGATGCGGCAATGTGTTCACGCATACGTACATTGAAAACACAACCGGATTCATATTCAGGAAGGACATCACGCCGCCGACGATAACCGCGATATCGATGATTTCCGACGCGGACGATTATTTCTACGGCACGTCGGACGGGCTGGACTGTTCGAACATCGCGGCGTATCCGGGATTGACCTGTACGGCG
>JAKQBV010000623.1 GCA_029573925.1 bacterium | reverse complement strand
GACGCCCAGAAGAACACATACCTCGAAAAGATGCTCACCGGCGTATGGGGCGGCTCGATGTGCTTGACTGAGCCGCAGGCCGGTTCCGACGTGGGCGCCGCCAAGACTATGGCCACCCCCATCGAGGGCAAAGACGGCTTCTACAAAATCGTCGGCACGAAGAGCTTCATCACATTCGGCGACCACGATATGACCGAGAACATCATCCACCTCGTGCTGGCCCGCACCCCCGGCGCACCCTCGGGCACCAGAGGCATCGGCCTCTTCATCGTTCCCAAGATGAAGATCGACGCGAGCGGAAAAGTGATCGGCTCCAACGACGTGGTGTGCAGCGGCATCGAGCACAAGATGGGCATCCACGGCTCGCCCACCTGCACCCTGAACTTCGGCGACAACAATGACTGCGAAGGCGAACTCATCGGCGACATCTACAGCGGCATCAAGTACATGTTCCTCATGATGAACGAAGAGCGCCTCATGGTCGGAATGCAGGGCCACGCCCTCGCGCAAGGCGCTTACCAACTCGCCCTCAAGTTCGCCCAAGAGCGCGTGCAAGGCTCCGACATCCGCAACATGAAGGACCCGGACGCCCCCAAAGTCACCATCATCAACCACCCGGACGTCCGCCGCATGCTCATGACCATGAAGGCTTACACAGAAGGCATGCGGGCGCTCCTTTACACCACAGCCAAATATATCGACATTGCCCACCACCACGAAGACGAGAAGATGCGCGAAAAGTGCAGCGGCTGGGTTGAACTGTTCACCCCGATATGCAAAGCCTACTGCACCGACAACGGCTTTGAAGTCACCCAGATGGCCATTCAGGCCCACGGCGGATACGGCTATTGCACAGAGTACGGCGCGGAACAGAACTGCCGCGACGCGAAGATCACCGCCATATACGAAGGAACCAACGGAATTCAGGCGCTCGACCTTCTGGGCCGCAAGATGGCCATGAAGAAAGGCTCCGTGCTAATGAGCTTCGTCATGGAACTCAACAACCGCCTCGACGCTCTGGCCAAAAACGAAGCCACGAAGGAATTGGCCGACCTGACCCGCGCCGCCAAAGCCAAACTCGACGGCGTCATCATGAAGTTCATGTCCCTCGGACGCGAAAAGAGCATGAAGGCTTTCATCCCGCTCATCAACGCGTGCGGGCTGCTTGAAATGTTCGGCGACGTCATCCTCGCCGTGTTCCTCACCGAACAGGCCGCCGTCGCGGACGCCAAACTGAAAGCCATCTTCGCCGAAAAGGGCGCAGCCGATGAAAAGGCGCAGGCCGCTGTCATCGCCGACAACTCCGAAGCGAAGTTCTACTTCTCCAAGACAAAGACCGCCGAGTTCTTCGTGAAGAACCTGCTCCCGCGCGTTTACTGGCGCGAAGCCGGCATCATGAACATGGACATCAGCCCGATGGCCGATGTGTTCGAGCAGCTCGTGTAATCCGGTTTTCCGCCGCCGCGATTAACACGCGCGCGGCAACATCAAGCAAACAAAAGCCCCCGGCCTCTCAGCCGGGGGCTTTTTCGTTCGCGCAGTTTTTTGTGGTATAATATAGCCAACATTAATAAATAAATATTAGACACGGGTGAGGTAAAACGCTATGGAGATAAAAGCGGAGCCGACGCCGGCGGAATCGCCGTACTACCGGGAAGACGCGCCGGACCTTTACTGGCGGCTGCTGAAAGTTCTCGCGCCTCCGATCCGCCGGATGCACAGAGTTAAAATCATAGACCACAAGAAACTGCCCCAGTTCGGAAAAGGCGGGGTGATAGTCGCGGGCATCCACAACGGGCCTCTGGACGCCATGCTGATATCCGTCGGAGCGGCGAGCCAAGGCCGCGCCGTCCGCTGGGTCGCCGAAGACGACCTTTTCAAGGCCCCTGTCATAGGAGGCGTCCTCAAGGAGCTAGGCTGCATCCCCATCGCTTCCAACAGGGGAAAAAGCACGGACCCGGAACAGGTGAAACAGGCTATGGCGGCGGCTGTGGAAGTGCTGAGCGCGGGCGGCACCGTCGGCATCTTCCCGGCGGGAGTCATCCACCCATTCTTTGAGGTCAATTCCACATTCCCTTTCAAGACAGGCGTCATACGGCTGGCCATCGAGACCGGCGTCCCAATAGTTCCCGCATGGGCGCGCGGCGCGAACGCGATTTTTCCGTGGCTCTCCCCCGTGTCGATTCGGGACAAAAAGGTTTACGCCGCCCTGCCCGTCTGGACCCCGGTCGAGGTAAAAGTGCGTTTCGGAAAACCGTTCCGCGTCAAAAAAGGTCTTTCACTCGAATCCCCGCATGAAGAGCTTAAAGCGGAAGCGGCGCGCCTCGAACAGGCCGCCCGCGCTCTCTTCGACGATCCCGAATAAACCGTGTCTGGATTGCGCCTGCGGCGGATAAACATCAAAAAAAGCAAAGAGAAAAGACAAAGAGAAACTTTTGAAAAAGTTTCTCTTTGAATCTCTTCAAAACGTTTCACTGGTCGTCGGGAGTGAATCGCTAACGCGCTTCTGCTCCCGACGCCCCATGTAAATCATTTATGAAAAAATGGCAATGAGCCATCCTATCCGGGCGACCCGACGGGTCGCCCCTACGATTCTTTTCTTGCCGAAATCATTTTAAGAACTAGATTCAACTGAAAATCCTTTCCCAATATCTTTTCACACGATACGCGCCGAAGGCGGAAGCGAAGCTCCGCCTTCGGCGCTGGCATGAAAGATTTTGAAAGGGATGTTAATGGGACGCTGTTGAAAAGGTGCTCGAAAACAAGAGACTCTGAGCGATTGTGATTTTTGATTTCGTGATTTGGGCGTCGGGTTTGAATGCCGGTAAACATTTTCCGGTTTTTCCGGTTTTGTTTTGTGTTTTCGGGCGATTTTTC
>JAKQBV010000599.1 GCA_029573925.1 bacterium | reverse complement strand
CGCCGTCCGGGTCGGGCAGCGGCGCGCCCCAGTACGCCATTATGTTGTCCCCGATGAATTTATCGATTGTTCCGTCTCGCTCGAAAATCGCGTCCATCGCCATCGAAAAATATTCGCTGAGCATGTCGAGAAGAATCGCGGCGTCCATGTTTTTCGACAGTTCGCGGAAATTGGCGACTTCTGCGAAGAACACCGTGACCCAAGCGCTGCTGCCGCCGAGGTCAAGCTTGTCAGGGTCTTTGAGAATCTGTTCGGCAACGCGTTTCGAGACGTAGGAAGAAAATGTGTCTAGAATCTTCTCTCTGTTGATTTCGTGATTGATGGTGGTTTTAAGGAGTTCGGCGTGTTCTATCGAGCTTTCCATTGCTCTCTTTATTGAGGACAGGTAAGAAACCATGTCTGCGCCGAATCTTTCCGCGGAACTGTCGGCGACGGCGATTACGCCTCTGACCGAGCCGCTCCAGACGAGAGGAAAAACGGCGAGAAAATCCAACTGACCGCTTTGTTCAGAGGGGCCGTAGTAGAGAACGCGGGGGTCGCCGGGAGCGAACCTGCTCACGAAAAGGCGGCCTGATCGCGCGACTTCATAGAAAAGATGGTCCGCAGGGAGAGGGTCTGAAAGAGGCTCGCGGCGGGGCCGCAATCCGCCGAGGTCGTCGAAAAGGAAAACATCCGCGCTCGCGGCGCTCGCCCTTTGGGCAAAGTTCTCTTCGAGCGCCGCCAACAGCGAGTCAGAGTCCGGATTGTCTTGAAACTTCTTCATCGCGTCTATTATGCCGGAGACGTTTTCCCTGCTTTCTTTTATCGTTTTCAGGACATGACCCAGATAAACGCCTGCTCCCATAAGAGCGAAAGACGCGAAGACGAAGTTGGTTCCCGACCTCGTCGCTCTCGAATACTGAAGAATGAAAAACGGAGCGAGGCTCAGCAATAATATCAAAGATGTCAGAATGGAGCCGGTTCTTCTGAAGTAAATACCGGAAAGAGCGACCGGGACTACCACAAGAGGACGCGCCCACTCTTCCATAGGAAAGTTGAACCACGTAGTAAATCCGATTATAACCAGAGCCGCAAACGATGTCGCCGCGACTAGACCTACTCGTTTCATATTATTCCCGCCATAAGCAAAACCTCGTTCATAGCGGACATCACGAAACACACTGCGAACGATGTCCGCATCCGCTTAAAAGTGAGGCTCATAACGAGAGTCATCAGGAGAGCCTCCGCTATGAATCCTCCGATTATAGACTGTATCGGGATTGTTCCTAGGAAAGAGAAGAAAGTGAAGTACGGCAAGTGGACGGCTGATATCATCGCCAACAGGATGGCGGTCGTTCCGACTGTGGTCAGACCTCTTTCATCATGTCTGTTCCAGACGGCGAATATGAAGCTGAATTGAATCAGGGCCTGAGACCACATTACGGCGAAATGAGGAGCCACTTTCCATAAATCAAAAATTACCGGGAATCCCCAGTTGGAGACGAAAATGACGGTGTACGCAAGAACGACGAATCCGGCTAGCGCGGACTTTGCGATGTCGCTCGCCATCCTGCCTTTTCTAATCCCGAATTTTGCCATAAGTTCCGGGTCGAAAACCGCAAGATAGAAAACAACCCAGCAAGCGAACGCCGGATAAAAAACATATAATTTCGGAGTGTCGTAAAAAAAATACTCCCACAATTGAAAACCGGGTATGCTGATTAGAATCAATGCCGCGCGCCTAATGTTTAACGCGCCGAAAACTGCAAGGCCTCCGATAAAAATAATCAGGTGCAGCGCAATCGCGTAACAATCAGA
>JAKQBV010000584.1 GCA_029573925.1 bacterium | reverse complement strand
TCATGCGAATCGCAAAGAACTGACCGCTGCTGATGGCCGTGTCAGGCTCGGCGGTCCCGAATTCAGGAATAACCCAGTTGGGAATCCCGTCCGGCAAACCGGCAGGATATGTGTCGTCGCTCAGTTTTCCGCTGTCGTACTGGTCGGCGGCGGCCTGATAGGTGTGCTGATGCCATTTGCGGTTGTGCATCTGGTCGCGCGCTTCAATGGTTATGGCCGCGTACCCGTCGTTGTGCGTAGCGGGAGCCACCGCGTGGCAGCCTCTGAATGTCTTGCATCTGTTCGTAGTGTCGTCATACGCGTTGCAGCCGACGCCTGTGCAGTAGTTGCAGGTCGGGCTTTGATTGCAGGTGGCGTACACCTGTTCCTGAACCCATTCGTCCGGCTGGGGTTTTCCCATGTACGCCGGGACTCTCGAATCTGGTTTGAAGATGTAAACTGAAGGAGTCGCGCCGAGGAAGTCGTCCGTCGATTCCACTTCGAAATAGACGGTTCCCTCCGGGGTGATCGGCATGGTCTGAGTGGTGACGCCGCCGTCGTTGTCGTGGTCGACGAGCGCGAAAGTCGAAGAGTATGAACTGTTCGAGTAGTATCTGGCGCGCAGAGTCGGCGGGCTGTTGTCGAAGGAGACCGAGCCGCCGGTTGTCGGAGCCGCAGCTTCGACTTCGTTGCCCACGCCGTCAGATGCTGTGAAAGTGACGGCGTAAATCCCTTCGTCTTCTATGCCGGGAAGAGTCGGCGCGCCGGACACGTCCCATCTGTACCTGTAAACCGTCTGTCCGAAAGGAAGCCCGACGCATTCAGGATGCGTCGTCAATCCGTCCTGAGTGCAGACGACTGTCATTTTATTATCGGTGTGAGCTACGCCGGGAACGCGCGCGCGCGGGTCCGGGCCGGTGATGAATATCCTCGGATGCGGCACGCACCTTGGCGACGCGGTGTTGTACGTCTGGTGGAAACTGTAATAGTAGTTGGGCGAACAGAAATACGACGCCGAGTCCCTTCCGGCGACTCCGTTGGCTATCTCGTCCACATAGCCGTTGCCGTCGTTGTCTATGCGGTCGTTGACGTTGTACGGCGGACGGGTCACGCCCGCGCACCAGCCCACATCCTCGTCGATCTGACCGTCCGCGTCGTTGTCCACGTTGTCGAACCCGCATGCCTCTTCGTCTGTCGTGCCGTCAACATCCCTATCCACAAAAGGAGCTGCGGCAACATTCCACACATCTCCGTCTCCGGCCATCACTGGCGAGCCGTACCTGTTATAGACGAATGGGACGCCGTATTGGTTTTCGGGCGCAAACAGAGGCTCGTTCACCGTTATTTTCAGATGAATGTACCGGGGCTGCGCCAAACTGCAATCTGAGGGTCTAAATCTGCAGGCGTTGCTGGTGACCACCGGATTGCCGAACGTGTCGAGAGGAAACTTGTCAGAAAAACCCGTCGCTTCGTCATACTGGGTGAAATATTCAACGGAAAGGAACTGAGGGGGCTTGTTGTCCGGAGCTAAGCATTTCTCGAAAGCGGTCACTGACGGATTGTTCAACTCCTCCATGGTCGCGCTGTTGTTTCCGGCGGTGTCTATGTACCGCATCACATAGCAGTAAGTCGTCGGAGGATTCTTGAATCTATCAGTGTTGAGCGAAGGGATCGTGTCCAGAACATAGTCCACATCTCCGGGAAAAACAGAGCCTGCAATGTTGCCGGTTGTGGCGTAAGGCGTGGGCCAATTCCTTCTTATGGACTGGACCAGATTCCATGTCATGCTTTTATTGCACTGCCAGCATGTCTCGCCGTCCGGACCGCAGGAAGGACAACTCTTTCCATTGGCTCCGTCCGGGTCTCCGCCGAACTCGCCGCTCGTATCGTTAACAATGAATTTCCATAAAGAGCCGCCCCCGGGCATCGGGACTATAGGCAGCGTCCTGAGCTTGCCCCCGTCCGTTCTCGGCTTCTTCCTGTCCAATCGTATCCCGTTAGGATATCTCCACAACTTGCCGCTGTTGGTCTCCGGCAGGTATAACTCGCACCAAATCTCATTGTTGACCAGATCGAGCGTCGCGATCGCAGTTTGATCGAAATCAGTGATGTTGATATATGGGAACGTCACATTATTAGTTTCGTCAGTCTGAAATGACGCTTCCTGATGCGTCATGTTCACTCTCGTTGCTCCGCACATCAGGTACATCGAGTTGTACGCAAGACTGTCGCCGTCGGTGAATCCCTCGACGCCTTTGATTCTCATCACCGGACCGGGAACGGCTTGAGTGGCGTCTGCCTGAAGCTCGACGTAAGAGACATTGCTGCCTATCGGTCTGCTGGCTTTCGACACAGCGGCTTTCGCTACGGACGGCGCAAACGCTAACGCCGCCGCCAATCCTAAAATAATGGCAAGCCTAACAACCATCGGCGTTGTTGTCCGACCACTAAGAATCATATTTCCCGACTTTCAACTTTCGACTCTATTTTAACATAGAGTAAAAAATGCAACAATTATTTATATAGATTTAATGAGAGAAGCGCGTCGCTTGTTGCCTTCCGGAAATGAACTAATTTGGCGTGATTTCGAACTTGAACACCGCATTTTTAATAATATCCTCATAAAAACAAGGTTTTTTAGCGCAATCAAGCCTGTTGCGGCTCGACTCTGTCTGAACAAGCTCCACATTTAATTTCATCTGGGGGATTATTCCGCGTAGGCGAATGCGAAAACGGGCACGGGATTTTCGAGGTTCAATACGAATTTCAATTCCGTCCCGGTGTCAACCGTGTGGTAAGGAACGCCCCCGGCGCGAACGGCCTCGAAGGTTTTCACCATCGCGGAATTGTCGTAATGAACAAGCCCGTAAACGGATTTGAAGCCGCAGTCCCGCGCGACAATGAGCAGGTAGTTGAGAAGGGCCGTGCCTATGCCGTTTCCCTGCCACGGGTCTCCGATGACTATCGCCATCTCGGCGGTTCCCTCCTCGTCCCTCGGCGTATTGTATCTGGCCGAGCCGGTTATCATGGGCGCGCCGTCTTTGGTTTCTTCGGACACTATGGCCATGTGGCGTACGTAATCGATATTGGTGAAGCGGCTGAGCTTGGAAGGCGGGATTCTGGCTGATGTGAAAAATCTGTGGAATATCGTCTGTTTGGAGAATGCGCTGTAGAGGCGTATCATCAGGTCATTGTCTCCGGGATGCACCGGCCGGAAAGTCATCTCCCTGCCCCGCGCCGTAACTTTCTTCACATATTTCGCCGGGTAGTTTTCGGGCAGCACATAGTCAGGGTCGCTCTGATACGAGCCTCCGGGCATCTGAAAGTCAATGCCTACTACCATGATGCGCAGAACCTTTCTTTTAACTATATGATAATCGAGAATGCGGATTCGGCGCAAGGCGGGCAAGCCCGATTCGGTTTGATCCCGAATCCATCATTGGGATTCGGGAGCGATTGTTCAGAGCGGA
>JAKQBV010000540.1 GCA_029573925.1 bacterium | reverse complement strand
AATCCTGGAAATCAAAGCGCGCGCCGTCGGCCTGAAAATGACCGCGCCGGCAATCATGCGGGAAATGCGCGCCCTTCATTCCGTGCTGGTATGGACAAAAGGTAAAAAACATCCGGAGCGGATCATTGAGGAACCGACCGAAACCCAACAGCTAGTCCTGAAAGCATTCGGACACTTCGTTAACAGCGATGGGGTCTTACAAACACTTGCCTGAAAAACGGCTTCATTGCTACTCTTTTGTATCATTAAATCCTGCATCGCCGAAAGTCATGTTTGACAAAGTCATAAGCCGCAATGTGTATTTCCTGTCATGATGACGACAATTACAGATGCTCGCCAACTGCCGATTTCCATTAACAATCATAATTAAAAAAATTGGCGTTGCTCGGGCATTGTTGCCTAGGTGGCTTAGGCAACGAAGAAAAATGCTATCCCATCAGGGCGACCCGGCGGGTTGCACATGCGGTTCCGCCGCCACCAACCGCAATGAACAGGATTTCTCTGAAACTCTTTCCCAACATCTTTTCACATGATACGCGCCGAAGGCGGAGGCGCAGCCCCGCCTTCGGCGCTAGCTTGAAAGATTTTGAAAGGGATTTTAAGGGAAAACTTTTTCAAAAGTTTTCCCTTAATCAGCCTGTCAATCAACTCGTTGTTTTTTATTCTTTGCAGGCAGAGAGGGCGATACCGCAAGGTCGGGGGGCATTTCTTTGCCTTGCGCGAGGAGGAGCCGTTTGAGTTCGGACATGAATTCGTTGACGTCTTTAAATTCCCTGTAAACGGATGCGAACCTGACGTAAGCGACTTCGTCGAGGTTGTAAAGCTCGTCGATGACGGCCTCGCCTATTTCGCGCGTGGGCACTTCACGGGAGCCTCTGGCCACTTTATCTTCGATGCGCTCGATGATCTGGTCTATGACTTCGAGGGATACGGGGCGTTTCTCGCATGCTTTTATAATGCCGTTGCGGATTTTCGCAGGGTCGAACAGTTCCCGCCTGCCGTCTTTTTTGATTACGCGGAGTTGGATTTCCTCGACGGTCTCGTAGGAAGTGAATCTGGCGTCGCAACCGAGGCACTGGCGGCGTCTGCGGACGGCGTCGCCGTTCTTGATCATGCGGGAGTCGATAACTCTGTCTTCAAGGTTGCCGCAGAACGGGCATCTCATGACACGCCGCCTCCCTCGCGGGTTTCACGCCGCCGTCACCAGTTCAGAATGTCGAGATAGATCGGGAACTGCTCGCAAAGCTCCTCGATGCACGCGCGTGTCTTCATGCGAAGGTCTTGGTTCTTCGGGTTGGAAAGGACGTCTGAAATCCAGCCGCCGATGAGCCTCATTTCCTCTTCCTTCATGCCGCGGGTGGTGAGAGCGGGAGTGCCGAACCTGACGCCGCTGGTGATGGCCGGCGGGCGGGTGTCGAACGGGATGGAGTTCTTATTGGCGGCGATGCCGGCTTCTTCCAGCATGTCGGCGGCGTCGCGCCCGTTGAGACCTTTGTCGGACAGGTCGATCATCATCAGATGGTTGTCCGTGCCGCCGGTGGTGAGGCGGAAGCCGCGCTCCATGAGGGTTTCGGCCAGAATCGCGGCGTTCTTGATAATCTGCCGCTGGTATTCTTTGAATCCGAAGGACTGGGCTTCGCGGAAGCAGACGGCTTTAGCGGCTATCTGGTGCATTAGCGGCCCGGCCTGAGTGCCGGGGAAGACGGCGCGGTCAACTGCGTCCGCCAGATCGCGCTTGCACATAATGATGGCGCCGCGCGGGCCACGCAGCGTCTTGTGGGTCGTCGAGGTGACTATGTGGGAATGCGGCACGGGGTCCGGATGTTCGCCTGCGGCAATCAGTCCGATGATGTGAGCGACGTCAGACATCAGGTATGCGCCGACCTCGTCTGCGATGCTTCTGAAAATCTCGAAATCGATGATTCTCGGATAAGCGCTGGCACCGCACACTATCAGTTTCGGTTTGACTTTCTTGGCAATTTCGCGGATTTCGTCGTAGTCCAGCCGCTCGTCCTTTTTGCTGACGCCGTATGAGTGGTAGTCATACCATTTTCCGGAGAAGTTGAGGTTTTTGCCGTGAGTAAGGTGACCGCCGTGTTCTGTGGACATGCCCAGAACGGTGTCTCCGATTTCGAGGATAGCGTAGTAGGCCGCCATGTTTGCCGACGAGCCGGTGTGGGGCTGGACATTCACATGTTCCGCTTTAAAAAGTTTCCGCGCCCGTTCCTTTGCGAGGTTTTCGCCCATGTCGTAGT
The DNA here is from genome assembly GCA_029573925.1 of bacterium. Lineage (GTDB taxonomy): Bacteria > UBP15 > UBA6099 > UBA6099 > UBA6099 > UBA6099. Next base: position 2,303 of record JAKQBV010000540.1, on the reverse strand, counting down.
AAGCGCAGCCGTTGTAGTACCTTTCGCTGGGGTAGCCTTCGGCGTATTTATTGGTGAGGATGCTTCCCATAGTCTGAAGCACCGCGCGGCTCGCGTAGTTTTCCGACGGTATCATAACGAGCGTTTTAGTCTGTCTTTCGTATTCGCCTTCGAGCAATTTGGCGATCTGGGGGTCTATCTGGTGAAGCGAAGAATCGATGTAACTTGCCATATCTGTCTTCCTCTTTCCTTGTCCGGAGTCCGGGTTTTTCGGGATGAGCGCCCTGCGGACTCTGTGAATATCGGATAATTATAAGCCTGTGTTTCAGGCGTTATCAATACCCGCCGGTTTTTTAGAGATGCGGGACCGCTTCATCTTTCTTTTGTCCGCTGTCTTGATGTCCGCCTGATGTTGCTGATAATATGTCATATTATTAATGTAAATCTTGTCGACAGGATTCAGGTCGTCAAACATGAAGATACGATTCTGGGGAGTGAGGGGGAGCGCGCCGACTCCGGGGCCGAAGACTTCACGGATAGGCGGAAACACGTCTTGCGTCGAAGTGTCCGCAGGGTGCGGAGAGACTATTATATTCGACGCGGGAACAGGGATCCGGGAAATGGGTCTGAACTATTTCACGCGCCCCGCCCCGCCGAAGCGGCTCCACCTATTCCTGTCGCATTTTCACTGGGACCACATACAGGGCTTTCCGTTTTTCGGCCCGGCATTCTTAGGAGATGTCCGGATGGACATCTATGGAGCGCCGGGAGTAGAAGGATATCTTGCCGCGCAGATGTCGGCCCCGTTTTTCCCGGTGTCGCTCGCGGACATGAAATCCGAAAAGGTGTTCCACGAGCTTAACGGCGCGGCGATGGAGTTCGGGGGCTGCTCGGTGATTCCTGTTCCGCTCAGCCACCCGCAATCGTCTTATGGGTTCGTCCTGATGGAGAACGGAGTGAAAGCCGTTTATTCGAGCGACACGGAGTATGTCGCGGGCGGGAACCATGAGACCTTCGTGGAGATGATCCGCGACGCGGATATTTTGATGTTTGACGCGCAATACACCCCGGAGCAGTATAATAAAGGCAGAGTGGGATGGGGGCACAGCACGTTCGAGGCGGCCGCGGAGATAGTGAAAAAAGCAGGCGTCAAGAAGCTGGTCCTTTTCCACCACGAGCCGACGCACGACGACGACGCCGTCGAAGAGATTGAACGGCGAGCGCGGGAACTTTTCCCGGACACCGTAGCCGCGCGCGAAGGCATGACGATAGAAATCTGACCCCGGCGGCCACATAGCCGGGTTCAGCCGGGGAAGGCCGGGAATGGGCGCGCTGAAAGACAGACATCACGCGGCGGCGGAAATCGCCGACCACCCTCAATCCGGATTCTCATTCGTTGAACTCATACTAGTCATAGTGCTCGTGCTCATACTCGCTTCGATGCTTGTTCCCAGATATTCGAAAGACGCGATAACGAAACACAAGGTGTACGCTTCCGCGCACGATCTTGCGGCGGATTTGAGATATGCAAGAAGACTTGCCATAGGGGGAGGTCTGGACGGACAGGACGAAAACCCGTTTTGGCTTGCGCTTAGCGCGAACCCAGCCGCAGGGGCCACAAACACGTGGAAGATATACGAGGACGGCAATCCCGGCAATCCCCTGAAGACGGTAACGGCGCTGGAGGAAATTGAGTTTCTGGTGGTCGGGGCCGCGACAGACTCGTTCAGATTTGACCGCGACGGCGCGCCGACGCCCGACTCGGCGGCAATAGACGTCGCCGACTCCGGGGGCCTTTACAGATGGCGCGTTTCCGTCGTCAGGTCAACCGGCAGAGTCACCCTTTCAGAGATGTAATCATAGGCCGTTCGCTTCATTTTTAACTTTCCTCGCTTCACCAGAGCGCAAAAAAAGGATAAACTATAGTTATCGGGGTTTGGCGCGCCCGCGCGCAATATTAGTCCCGAGAACGGCGCTCTTTCATGCGCGACACGCGGCACAACGGTTCGAGAGGATTCACCATCGTCGAGGTGGTGGTGGTCGTCGTGCTTATGGGGCTGGTGGTATACCCAATGGCGAGAGTGGTGGCTTCGTCGCTTGAGGCGTCGAACAACGAGTTCAGGCTGACGCACGCGGCGTTTCTGGCGCAGATGAAGATAGAGGAGACGCGGACGCGCGCGGCGTGTTACTCAACCGCAGGTCCGGTCTGCCCGGAAGGGGGATCTTCTGACTTTACGGCCAACTTCGACTCGACGCCGACCACCGTCGGCAACGAGTGCGTTTTTCCCGCGCCGTTCGAGGACTTCAAATGCACGGTGCAGTAT
>JAKQBV010000537.1 GCA_029573925.1 bacterium | reverse complement strand
TGAGCAGCCCCAAGCTCTCAAGGTCCTCATGGACGAACTGTGTCATCGGGACTTCATCTTTTGTGGACTGATAGATCGGAATCAAATCAGTCACTGGCTGGTCGGTGATAACGACGCCCGCCGCGTGCGTCGATATGTTTCTAGGCAGCCCTTCGATCTGCTTCGATATCCTCAGAAGTTTTCCGATATCGGGGTCGTTGTCGTATAGATATTTAAGTTCGGGAGTGAAGTTTATCGCGTTTTCAATCGTCACTTTCTGGTCGGGAATCACGAACGGAACCAGCTTGGCGACTTTGTCCACTACAGGCAGTGGCATACCAAGCACCCGGCCCACATCCCTGATAGCCGCCCTCGCCTTCTCGCGCCCGAACGTGATTATCATCGCCACCTTGTCTTCGCCGTATTTGCGTTTTGCGTAGTCGATGACTTCTCCGCGCCGCTCATAGCAGAAATCCATGTCGATGTCAGGCATAGTGCGCCTGTCGGGATTCAGGAAACGCTCGAATAACAGCCCGTATTTAAGAGGCTCGATTTGAGTGATGTCCAGAGCGTACGCAACGATGCTGCCGGCGACCGAGCCTCTTCCGGGGCCGACGGGTATGCCGTTTTCCCTCGCGTATCTCAACAAGTCCCACACAATTAGAAAATACTCCGCGAAGCCCATGTCGTTGATGACTTTCAACTCGAACTCCGCGCGTTCTCTGATGCTCTTCGTCACTGCCGGATATTTCTTCTCTATGCCTTTGAAAGCGAGTTCGTTCAGATACTCCTTGTCCGTTTTCCCGCCTTCCACCTCGAAGTGGGGAAGTATCGGACGGTTTGATTCAAATGCGAACTCGCAGCGTTCCGCTATCTCCGCCGTTATCGCCAGCGCCTCTGGCCTGTCGGCGAAAACATCCATCATTTCGCGAGCCGATTTCAGATAGAACTCTTTCGACTCGAAGCTCAGCCTGTTGGCGTCGTCGAGAGTTTTTCCCTCCTGAACGCACATCATCACGTCCTGCACCAGCGCGTCTTCAGGCTGAAGGTAGTGAGAGTCGTTAGTCGCCACAAGCGGGATGGACAACTCCTTCGAAAGCTCGATAAGCCCTGCGTTTGCCTTAGACTGCTCCTCTAGGCCGTGATCCATGATTTCGAGATAGTAATTCCCCTCGCCAAACACGTCCCTGTGCCACTGCGCGCGTTTTCGGGCTTCGTCCATCTGACCGCGAAGAATAAAAGACGGAACCTCTCCGCCGAGGCATGCCGACATCGCGATCAAGCCCTCGCTGTGCTTTTCGAGCAACTCTTTGTCCACTCGCGGCTTGTAATAGAAACCCTCCGTGTGCGCCAGCGACACCATCTTGATAAGGTTCCGGTATCCGGCCTTGTTCTTTATCAGCAACAGCAGATGGAATATGTCCCTGTCCAGAGGATGCTCTTTGTCGAATCTTCTTCTCGGAGCCACGTATATTTCGCAGCCCAAAAGAGGTTTGATCCCTTTTTTCTTCGCCGCCGCAATAAACTTCACGGCGCCGAACATGTTTCCGTGGTCCGTCATCGCGATGGATTTCATGCCTAACTCGGCGGCGCGGTCCACAATCGCAGAAACCCTGCTCGCTCCGTCCAGCATGCTGTATTCAGTATGAACGTGAAGGTGAACGAAATCTTCCCACACTATAAAATCCTCCGAAAGACGCTGTGCTCGCGGGATGCGCGGCGACGCGCGACGCGCCGCGAGCGCGTCTGTGAATTTTCATTTCAATCGATGCCGCTGGAACTTCACAGGCCCATTCTTCTGCCGATGATTTCCTTCATTATCTCTGTCGTCCCGGCGAAGATAGTCTGCACCCGGATGTCCATGTAGTCTTTGCATATCGGGTATTCGAGCATGTATCCGTACCCGCCGTACAGTTGGAGAGCCGTGTCCGCCGTCCTTTTGGCCATCTCGGTTACCCACCACTTGGCCATGCAGGTTTCCGTCACGACGTCTTTGCCGGCCACATGGCTCTCGATGAGCCTGTCGACGAAAGCGCGGCCAATCTCTATCTCCGTCGCCATCTCGGCCAGCTTGAATCTGGTGTTCTGAAATTTCGATATCGGCCTGCCGAAGGCCACGCGCTCTTTGGTGTACTTGACCGCGTCTTTCAGCATCTGCTCGGCGGCGGCCTGAGAGCCTATGGCGCATACAAGCCGCTCCTGCTGAAGCTTCTGCATCATGTAAATAAATCCTAGCCCCTCGCTGCCCAGCAGGTTCGAGCACGGAACGCGGCAGTCCTCAAAATACATCTCCGCCGTGTCCTGCGCCTTCATCCCCATTTTATCCAGCCTGCGACCACGAACGAAACCCGGCGCGCCTTCCTCCACCACTATGAGCGATATCCCAGTGTGCGGCGGATCGGCTTTCGTGTTCGTCTTCGCTGCCACTATAACCAGATTCGATATCAGTCCGTTGGAAATAAACGTCTTCTGTCCGTTGATGACGTAGTGGTCGCCGTCTTTTACAGCCGTCGTGGTTATCGCAGCGAGGTCCGATCCCGCTCCCGGCTCCGTCATGGCCACCGCAGTAATCGTTTCGCCTGTCACGCAGCCCGGCAACCATCTCTTCTTCTGCTCCGCGTTCCCAAATGCTCCTATGTACGGAACCACCACATCCGAGTGAAGACCGAGCAGAAACCCCGACACTCTGGCGTAAGAGCACTCTTCGATGATTATCGCCGAATATAGGAAGTCCACCCCGGAACCGCCCAGTTCTTCCGAAACCCACGAGCATAGAAAACCATTCTCGCCCGCCTTGCGCCATGCCTCCGCCGGAACCTGTCCCGCCTTTTCCCATTCTTCGTGATAAGGAACAACTTCTTTCTCTAAAAATTTCCTGAAGGCGTCCCTGAAAATCTTGTGTTCCTCGCTAAAAAGCTTCCTCGGTATCATTCCCCACCTCTTAGTTAATAGTATAAGGAACCTGAAACGGCAGTTCCTCGCGGTCGGCGATTCGGCCATTTGCCGCGTGTTTTGTAGTACGATACCAGAATTGGGAACAGTTGTCTATGAAACGTGTTCCGGGCGGGCATTTCTTTTCAGAGCCTGCGAATCCGGGATAAAACCTAAGATTTTCAAATCATCTTACAAGACCGGCTCTGACAATCGGCCAATATCTCATAAAAATTATCGAATCGACATTTTTTTTCTGTAAAAAACCCCACGCGTGACTGTCGTAGCTGTTGTTTCGATTGTCTCCGAGAACAAACAGCATCCCTTCCGGAACCTTGACGGCGGGCATATCGTACATCGGCGGCTCGGCTATATACGGCTCTCTCTTCTTTACCCCGTTCACATACACCGCGCCTTGCTTCACATACACCTCGTCGCCTTCGACAGCGATTATCCTCTTCATCAGCGGGATGGGTTTGCCGAATCTGTCCCTTTCCGGATTGGGAATCGCCTCAGGCGGCTTGAACGTTATTACTTCCCCTCTCACCGGCTCCCTGAATTTTAAAGTTATCCTGCTGCCGAAAAACCTGTCGTTCGGCATTACCGTCGGTATCATCGACCCCGTCGGCACTGCGTACGACTGCATTATCGTCGCTTTGAAAACCAAGGCTATCACAAGCGCGATAGCTATGGATTTTACCCAATCATACAGTTCCTTCGCCACAGCCGAATACTTCTTAGGCGGCTCAATAGCGGCGCTCTCCGCGCTCGCTTGCATCCCTTCCGCCAAAAGTCCTTCCGATTCTTCGATTCCGCGTTCTTCGTTGTCCATTTTATTACCTCTAATATATTATCCACTATTTTTTAGACATTTCCAGTCATAATTAGTTCAATTTTTTAAGGACATTCCTGTCGGAACAATTTTCCCTGCCATTCTGTTTATTCATCAGCGAAAAAAAGCAAGAGGCCTTAATCTTGACAATGTCGATAGAGATTGTTAATATTGGGTAGGCTTTGACGTTTTTTCTCTGTCGACGCCTGAATCTAAATGGTCGGAATGACCGATTCGGGAGGAATTCAAAATGCCGGGAATTTACGACGACATCACGAAAATTATAGGTAAAACGCCGTTGGTGAGACTGAACAAGGTGACTGCCGGCCTGAGCGCAGAAGTTGTCGCCAAGCTTGAATCTATGAATCCGATGGCGAGTGTCAAAGACAGGATCGGATTGAGCATGATTGAAGAAGCGGAGGCTTCTGGAGCTATAAAGAGTGGCTCGGTAATTGTCGAACCGACAAGCGGCAACACCGGCATCGCCCTAGCCTTCGTGGCCGCCGTCAAAGGTTACAGATGCATTCTGACCATGCCGGAGACGATGAGCGTAGAGCGACGCAAGCTTCTGAGATTCCTCGGCGCAGAACTAGTCCTGACTCCCGGCCCGAAAGGAATGAAAGGCGCTATAGAAAAAGCCGAGGAGATATTATCCCAGACTCCCGACGCTTACATGCCCCAGCAGTTCAAGAACCCGGCGAACCCGAAAATTCACCGCGAGACCACCGCTCTTGAGATATGGGAAGACACCGAAGGCCGCGCGGACATTCTTGTCAGCGGCGTCGGAACCGGGGGAACTCTCACCGGCATATCCGAAGTCATCAAGTCCAAGAAACCTTCATTCCGCACTGTCGCAGTCGAGCCGGAAGCCTCCCCTGTTTTGTCGGGCGGGCAG
>JAKQBV010000514.1 GCA_029573925.1 bacterium | reverse complement strand
ACCGCAGACACGATCTCAAGTGCTATTATGTTTTGCAAGACCCGTTTCCTCCTTTACCGGCTTGTTCCTCAAACAAAACCTGTATCAGAGAAACGGGTCTTTCTTCTACTCCCTCCTACAACTTTGGGACGTTATCAAAAGTTTTAAACTACCTAAGGGCCTTTTTGAAAAAATATTCGAGCAATAAAGCCAAAACTTATTTTTGGGATTTTTTAAAAAACGCCCAAAAACGAAAAAATGGCGCTTTTTTTGCTTTTTGTTTCAGTCCGAATCCATCTTTAGGACTCAGGAGCGATTGTTCATAACTGATAAAATGCTAGACACAAGGCGCATTTTTTGTGGAGCAGGAACGCCGATTCCCGCCGCGACATGTGATAAATTCGGCTTGAAATGCTACGGCAACGACAGCAACAAAGAAGTTCGCCGCTATGAACAATCGGCCCGGTTCACCGGCTCTATCGGAGAATCCGGGTTAAACAACTTCCTTCTCGTTTATTAAAGGCTGTCGTTATATAATAATCTCGACAAATAAAAGGGAGGCTTAGAGCCATGTTTGATTTCATGCTTAATGACGAGGAGAAAAAACTGCGGCAGGAAGCTGTGGATTTTATAAAGAAAGAGGTCCCCAACGAGCTTCTCAAATCGATGGACCGAGACGAAATAGAGTATCCTTACGAATATGTCCGAAAACTGGGCGCGGCGAACCTGCTGGGATTGCGGTTCCCGAAGGAATGGGGCGGGCGCGGGCTGGGCTGGAGCGCGGAAGTGGCGGTGCTCGAAGAGTTCGGGACTCTGGGCACTTCTCTGGCCTGCCTTTATTCTCTGCCGAGCATCATCGGGGACGCCATCGCGCTGTTCGGCACGGACGCGCAGAGAGCGAAGTACCTGAAGCCCACGCTTGAGGGCAAACTGATATGCGCCGAGGCGCTCACCGAGCCGCGCGGCGGCTCCGATTTCTTCGGCGCGACCACAAAGGCGGAAAAGAAAGGCGACTACTACATTCTCAACGGGCAGAAAAGGTTCATCGTCGGCGCCAAAGGGGCGGACTATTTTCTCGTCTATGTGAGGACGGCGTTCGACGCTCCGGCGCACGAGTCCATAAGCGTTTTCATAGTAGAGCGGGACTTCGGGGTCGAGGTGCAGGAAGTGTACGGATTGATGGGAAGCAGGGGAAGCGGGACAGGCAGGATAATTTTCAAGGACGTGAAAGTGCCGGCAGAGAACTTGGTCGGCCCGCTGAACGGCGGAGGAATGATATTTAACAAGATGATGATACCGGAGCGGCTGACGAGCGCCGCCGGGGCGGTGGGCACAGGTCGCGCATGCGTCGAAGTGGCGGCGCGTTACTCCACTCAGCGCAAGGCTTTCGGACGCGCAATCATGAAGTTTCAGGCGGTTAATTTCATGCTGGCCGACTCGCTGGCGGCTCTCGACGCCGCGCGCGGCTTGGTGTACGCGGCGGCCCGAAAAGTCGATTCAGGGCAGGACGCCCGCAGGCTTGTATCGGAGGCGAAAAAAGTCGGCACCGAAAACTCTTGGCTCGCCATCAACAACTCCATGCAGATAATGGGCGGCATCGGCTATACGAACGTCTATCCCATTGAGAGGCTGCTGCGCGATTCGCGCCTCGCCATGATATGGACGGGCACGAACCAGATAATGAACGCGCTCATTCAGCACGAATACTACAACGAGCTTGCGAAGTCCGGCCCCGCCGGGCGCGACGTCGAGGAAGACGCCGTCAACGCACACTTGACGGACGAGAAAGTATTCGAGTGACATCAGCCGCGCGCGGCTCCCCGACTTGAAAGGCGGTTGTCAGACATGGATTTTCTGCGAGTGAATATTGCCAAGGGCGTTGTCTCGATTTCGCCGACGCCGGAAAAATATCTGAAGTTCGGAGGCCGGGCGCTCACTTCCCGAATAATCGCCGATGAGATACCGGCCGCCTGCGACCCGCTTGGACCGGAAAACAAGTTGATCATCGCAACCGGACTCCTGACGGGAACAACGGCTCCATGCTCAGGGAGGATTTCGATAGGCGCTAAGAGTCCGCTGACGGGCGGGGTAAAAGAAAGCAATGTGGGAGGCGCGGCGGGAACGGCGCTGGCGCGCGCGGGAATAAGGGCTATCATCATCGAGGGCGCGCCGTCGGACACTTCCGCGCTGAAAACAATCATAATCGCCCCCGGCGGAGCGAGATTGGAAGACGCATCTCGCCTCAAAGGGCTTGGAACATACGAGACAGTGGAGAAACTGCGCGCATTGCACGGCAACAAAGCGGCCGTCCTCTGCATCGGCCCGGCAGGCGAACAGAGGCTGGCGGCGGCGTCGATTCAAAGCTCGGACATGGCGGGACGCCCCTCCCGCGCGGCGGGCCGGGGCGGCCTCGGCGCGGTTCTCGCTTCCAAAGGCGTCAAGGCGGTCGTAGTTCTCCCCTTCCCCGCCTCGTCCCCCGACTATTCGGATGCCGCGGAGTTCAAAAGGATTTCAAAGGAGTTCGCAAAACAGCTAATCACGGCCAAAGCCGGACTGACGAAGTACGGGACCGCGGCGATGGTGACGGCGGCGAACAAAATGGGAGGGTTGCCGACCCGCAACTACTCTTCGGGCAGTTTCGAGCGCGCCGCGGACGTCAGCGGCGAAAAACTATACGAGACCATCGTCGAGAGAGGCGGAGCGCCATCCGCCCCCTGCCATCCGGGGTGCGTAATAAGATGCTCCAACGTGTACGTCTCGAAAAACGGCGGATACGTCACTTCAAGCCTCGAATACGAGACGATGGTTCTGGTCGGCCCGAATCTGGACATCGGCGACCTCGACGCGCTGGCGCGTTTCGATTTTCTTCTTGACGACCTCGGACTCGACACCATAGACACCGGAGTGGCCCTCGGCATAGCGATGGAGAACGGCATGCTGCCATGGGGAGACGCCGAAGCGGCGATTCGGCTACTGGAAGAAGCGCGCGCGGGAAGCCCCTCCGGGAAACTGATCGGCAGCGGAGCTGCGGCGGTCGGCAAAGCTCTCGGCGCGCGACGGATCCCGGCGGTCAAGGGACAAGCCACAGTCGCCTATGACCCCCGGACGTTCAAAGGCATGGGTTGCTCTTACGCGACATCGCCCATGGGGGCCGACCACACAAGCGGCCCGGCCATCCCCGGCCGCATCGGACTCGACCCTTCAAAATCCTTCGAACTAACCGAAGCCGACGGCCAGCACGAGCTTTCCCGCGACCTACAGATTATGATCACGGTTGTTGACAGCATGGGCTACTGCTTCTTCGTAGGCCCGGACGCCGCCAATATGGAGCGCACTGCAAAACTGCTCAACGCGCTCTACGGCTGGAGCCTTACAAAAGCCGATGTCATCGACATCGGCGTTTCCACACTGAACATCGAAAAGAAATTTAATCGGGACGCGGGCATTTCCGCGGAGGCGGACGATTTGCCCGAGTTTTTCAGGAAAGAGCCTTTGCCACCGTTCGGCAGGGTCTTCGATGTTCCGGAAGAACTATTGAAAGACATGGATTTCAATCTGTAATCAATCGCCGGAGGCGAGTCAGACGCTAGGCAAACGATAGCGGACGGCGCGCCCGGTCTCGGACGACCGCAGGGCGTTTCTCACAAGCCTTAGCGCGGCCAAACCCGATTGCCCGTCGCTCATATCCGGTTCGCAACCATTTGAAGCGCAACGCGCGAAGTACCTTATCTGTTCCCGATATCCGTCCGTTTTTTTTAGTTTGGGCGCTAGCGGCGCGCCGCCCCCGGCGCGCCAAACTATGAGCGTATTTTCCGCCGACGAGTCATACTCGACGACCGCCCGCTCGAACACCGCCCTGTACCCCATTTTGAACGGATAGGAGCCGAAAAACCACCCCGCGTCCGCGCGCGCCACAGGCCCGTTCGGATACTCAAATTCGGAGTAGATCGCCCGCAAGCCGTGAGCGGAAATGGAGCGCGAGCGCGCCGCCTCCGGCGGCCCGAACAGGTACAGAATCATGTCCGCGTCGTGGATGTGCAAGTCAATGGCCGGCCCGCCGCTGAGCGAGTCTTCCAACAGCCAGTTCCCGGACGACCAGCCGGGAGCCGCGCTGAACCTGCTACCGTGAAACTCCAAAGCGGCTCCGAACTCTCCGCTTTGCGCCGCCTTTTTTAAAAATACGTACTCCGGCCAGAAACGCAGGCAGTGGGCCGTCATGAGCCTGACTCCCGCGCTACGGCAGGCCTTTATCATCCTTCTTGCGGCCGCCTCATCAAGCGCAAGAGGTTTTTCACATAGAACATCTCTGCCCGCCGCAGCCGCCGTTGCCGTCGCCGCTTCGTGCAGAAACGTCGGCAGACAGACGCTCACCGCGTCCGACCGCGCAAGAAGCTCCTCTGGTCTTGAGAACGCCGGGACGCCGAATTCGGCGGAAATCTTCTTCAGACTTTTTTTTCCGGCCCATGACACTCCGGCGGCCTCAGCTTCCTTCAATCCGCGCAGAGCTTCAAGATGAGCGCGAGCCATCATTCCAGCGCCGAATATCCCCAGACGCAGTCTCTTCTTCATCAAATCTCCCGGCAACGCAAAAGATTGGCGGCGAAACCGCCTCATGCGAGAATACTATATCAGCATCTAACGGGAATCAATTCGCGGCCGTCTGCTCCATCAACTCCGCCTTCATCACATTGAAAAACACTTTGAAATCGCCGTGCTCGGTGTCGATAGGAACGACGATAAACTGCTTGTCTCCTGAGAAATGGAGCGGTTTTTTGAAATTAACGAAAGACGACACGCTGGCAAGATAGCCTCTGTCGATGAGCTGCCTGCGAGCCATCTCGGAAATCCTGATGGAGAATTCCTCCAGAGAGTTCCTCGCCATAGCGTCAAGCTCCTTTATCGGCAGACCGAAAAGGAATAACGACACGAATTTCCGCGCAAGCATCTCAGGCATTTCGAGGATTACAAAGCCCTTGATCGTGCCGTCCACTCGCAGGAGAATCTGAGCGTCGCCCCTGAAGGTGTTGGCGCGTTCAAGGGCGATCATGCCCTTGTTGGCGGAAGCCCGGCCCATTGTCTTCAGCGCATATCCGACCGCGCTTAGAAACGGGTTGACGAATTCCGCCTGCACTTCCCTCAGTTTTTCAGTTGTGTGATTTATGTCATTTTCATTGTTCACGTTTAGCTTTTACCCGTTCAGTGGGTTTTATAAAACATGACACAAAAAAAACATTTTTTGTAATCCTGTTGCAGTCTATTCATCATTTAATAAGATATATTATCATTGTGTTAAACAATATTTACATTTCTTGGAGTTCTCGACCAAATATTGTTAGCAAGCCTCTTTTCTTGACAATAGAGAGCTTTCCGCCTATCATGCAAAATCGACGAATCAATAGTTTTTTCAAATGAAAAGGGTCCATGCGCCCAAGGGAAAGGCGCGGCGGAGCGCGTAGAAAAAAGATGGAACCTAAGAAACTCGCCGAGGTCAACGAAACGCTGGTGACGCTGATGCGACGCGCGTTCGCGGGCGGAACCGAAGTCCGGTTCGACAACCCCGGCGTGAAAACATGCTGGATGATGATCGACTGCCCCCGGCCCGAAGGGTGCCAGTTGAGAGACAAGGAAGGCGTTCGCTGCTGGCAAATAATGGGGACGTTCTCCGAGGAGGGCGGCTGCTGCCGGCTCGCCGACGTTCTCGACTGCCGGAAATGCGAAGTATATCTGGCGGGCGTGGGCAACGACCCGATGACGGAAATCGGCGAGACTTTCAATAATATGATGCACCTCATAGAGCGCACGCAGGGCAGGCTGGTCGAGATGGAAAAACTCGCCAGCGCGGGCAAGATGGCCGCCAGCGTGGCTCACGAGATAAACAATCCTCTGTTCGGAATTTCAAACTATATCGACCTGATATCGGCAAGAACCGGCGACGATCCGAAAATTGAATCCTACACGCGAGTGATACGCGAGGCAATAAACCAGATACGAATGGTCACCAACGGCCTGCTAGAACTGGCGCGGCCCCGGTCCCCAATGAAAACCGACTCCGACATCGCCGCTGAAATCAGGGGAGCCGTCACTCTAATCGAGCCTAAAGCCGTCAAACAGAATGTCCGCATCTCGATAGAGTGTCCGCCGGGCTTGGAGAAAATCGAGGCGCGGTTCGATAAAGACGCAATGCGGCAAGTGTTCATCAATATTATGATTAACGCTCTGGACTCCATGCCGGACGGAGGGGAATTGAACATAGCGCTGGAAAAAACCGATGTCGCGGCAGTGATGACGTTTTCCGACACGGGCGCGGGCATCGATGAGGCGGACCTGCCGAGAGTTTTCGATCTCTTCTTCTCGAAAAAAGCGAGAGGCATCGGAACCGGCGTCGGGCTGTATGTGGCAAGAAGGATAATGGACGACCACGAAGGGAAAATAACCGCAGGCGGCAGAAAAGGTGAAGGCGCGAAGTTCCGCATCGAACTGCCGTTGCGCGCGGAAGCCGAGGACAAGTTTTGAAACGCTCCGTGCTGGTAGTCGACGACGAGCGCATCGTGCGCGAGTCGCTTTGCGAGCGCCTCGAACTCGAGGGCCACTACGCCATCGGCGCGGAAGACGCCGAGGCAGCCCTCGCAATCCTGCGCGACGAATCCATCCATATCGTTGTTATAGACGTAAATCTTCCGGGAATGAACGGTCTTGACCTTCTGAAGCGCGCAATCGAGATTTCCCCCGGAACATCCGCAGTCATCATGACCGGACATGGAAACGTCAGGGACGCGGTGGCCGCCATACAGTCCGGCGCCGAAGACTATCTTCAAAAACCTTTCGAGATGGAGGAAATGAAGATAGTCCTAGAGCGAATCGCCAGAAAACAGGCGATAACGGACGAGAATGTCGAGCTTAAACGACGGCTCAGAGAGATATACGGATTCGAGGGGATAATCGGCAGGAGCGCGGCTATGAGGAGGGTGTTCGAGAGGGCGGCAGCAGTGGCAAAAAGCGACGCCAACGTGCTCATCGACGGAGAGACCGGCTCAGGAAAAGACCTCATCGCCCGCGCCATATACAAGGAAAGCGCGAGGCGGGACAAGCCGTTCGTCAAAGTGGACTGCGCCGCGCTTCCGGAAACACTTCTCGAAAGCGAACTTTTCGGGCATGAGCGCGGAGCTTTCACAGGAGCCACACGCGCCCAGACCGGCAGATTCGAACAGGCAGACGGCGGCGTTATTTTCCTAGATGAAATCGGGAATCTGTCTTCCGCCACCCAAGCCAAGCTGCTTAACGTGATTCAGGACCGCCAGTTCACCCGGCTTGGCGGCGAACGGCGCATCAACGTGGACATACGCCTCATCAGCGCCACGAACATTAACCTCGAAAAAGCCGTCTCCGAGGGCAGGTTCAGGGAAGACCTTTTTTACAGGCTGAACGTGGTTCCTATCACGATTCCGTCTTTGAGGGACCGCAAAGAGGATATCCCTCTGCTTGCGGACGCGTTCATAGACAGATTCTGCCGGGAGAATAACCGGCCCAACCCCGGAATCACCGCCGAGGCGATGGAGATGTTGTGCGCTTATGACTGGCCGGGAAATGTGCGCGAACTTGAGAACGCGATAGAGCGCACCGTCATCCTGTCCGGCGGAGGAAAAATCGGGGCGGCCGATCTGCCAGCGCGGGTATCGGCCCGAAACGCTCCGGCAAGCGCGCCACGCTCCTCCATCCCCGCCGACATGCCTCTTAAAAAAGCCGTCGAAGGATTCGAGGCCGCAGTTATATCCTCTCTGCTCCGCGAGTTGGGCGGCAGCCGCGACAAGACCTCCCGCCGACTCGGCGTCACCCGCGTCACCCTTTACAACAAAATGAAAAAATATGGGCTTCTCGACAACGAGGAATAACGCGCGCCTTTATCAGCGCCGCTCCCAGCCTATTCAGTTCCATTTGGAAATAAACAAATCAAACTACTCAGAACTTGTATCCTATGCCGCTATACTTTGTTCCGTCTGCGCCCACGCAAGGAGAACAGCACCCGCTCTGACCGTCGCCGGCGCTCTCGAACAGTTCCTCGCAATACGGTCCGCACGGGCACTGTTCGGGAAGCTCGTCTCCGTCAATATCATACATGCCTGACCCTTCAGCAACATCTGTGTCGTCGTAATACCCGCTGGTGTTGACAACAATCAGGACAGACCTCTTATACCCCATAGCCACGGAGCAGACGACTCCCACAGGCTTGTCCATCGCGGAGCCTGAAAGCAGCGCATAGTTCCAACCGGGTTTGTAGTTGCCGGAGTAATCAGGTCCGGAAACCCCTGAATATTCGGGGGAACAAAGCTCGAACCTCTGTTCCGCAGCGTTGTCGTCCCTAACAAATGTCCCCTGAAAACTGAAGCCTTTTTTGCCCAGACATTCGCTGTCGGACCTGTCGCATACCGAAGCGCACAGCCCGGACGGCGTAAAATTAGCCGAATATGGATGCGACGGCATCATCGTCTGGGCGATAGCCGTGTGAGAACATTCATTTCCCATAGGAAACACTTTGAACGCTGTTTCGTTGATGTCGTCCGTCCTGCCGCATTCAGTCAGGTCTACGATGGGAAGGAATTCCATGAGGGAAGTGTTGTCCGTGCCCGTCAAAGACCTTATCGGGAATCCCTTGCATGAATTGGCGGTGTCGTTAAGCGCGGTCTTCAAAACGAGTGTCGCTCTTATGGCGTTCCTAACCCGCGTGGAAGCTTGATACTGGTAATATGAGGGCGTCATAGCTCCCAATAAAATCAGCATTATGCAAATAACTACCAGAATCTCCGCCAAGGTGAACCCTGTTTCCCGGCGTCGCTTGTTTCGCATTGTTTCTCCCTGAATAATATTCTATTTCAGGCGCGCAAATCAAAAGCGCTATCGCTATCTATGATATTCCCGGCTTCTACTGGAGTCAAACAATTTGATAACGTCCCAAAGTTGTAGGACAATCAAAGAGCTTTAGCCCCTCTGAAGACAAGAATAACATTTCCGGTCAAGCGCAACCTGTCATTCCAGTAT
>JAKQBV010000486.1 GCA_029573925.1 bacterium | reverse complement strand
CCACGTTGCCTGTGGAGTAATCGATGTCCCCCTCGATTATCAGAACAGGATCGACCCTTATCATTCCTTTTGAAACTATCGGCGCGCCGTCTATGTCAGCTATGAAGTCGAGTTTGTTTTCAGACATAGAGACGTTCTTGCCCGCCCTGAGCGTTACGTCCATTCCCCACTCGCCGGGAAGCTTCAGCCCGAACACAGTCAGGCCCGCCTCGCCCTGCGTGGCCGGTATCTTTCTGGCTATCACATCGCCCTTCCTAACACTGGCGATGGAGCCTATCGACCTGAAATCCACGGCGTCGGCTCCGGCAAGCTCGTCCTCCATGCGGGTGCGGTCGTCGGTCTCGAACATGTAATCTATCCGCGCGTCCGTGCCGTATGTAAACGGCTGTCCGGCGGCGATAATGAGCGTGTTGTTGTACAACTCCATATTTTCGAGGAATATCCTGAGTTTGTCCGCGCTCTTGATGCCGCTCGTGATCTTCTCCGCCTTGAGGGCCTCGAAAACCTCTTCGGCTGCGGGCGGAATCTTGCTTCTGACATGAAGGTAGGCGTTGAAATGGTCTCGGGATATCTCTATCTCGACAGACCCGCCGTGACCGGCGTTTTTAGCCATAGAAGACCTCCGTGGGCGAGACTGACCGCGCGATTACATCGACCGCGCCCGGCGGCTCATTTTCAGTTGAAATAGTTCTTCTCGAGAACATGATAAGTTATTATACAGAAAGCGCGCGCGGGTGTAAAATAGTATTTGACGAGCGCGGCGCGGCGTCAAAACCCCGCGTTATCAGGGTTTCAGTCGAGCCGCCGGGCGGCGCGGAGGCGCGGAAAATGAACATCAATCCTGTATGCGCTTCATGCGCTCGCGACTGCAAACAGCCTTCCGGCGTGAACGTGGTCTCCTGCCCCAAGTACGAAAGGGCGTCCCGCAACCTCGATTTGTTCGATTCGGCGGGCAACGTCAAACCCGTCCTCAAAAAACGCGACCGGAAAAAAACAGGCCCCGCCGGAGACGCGTGATGTCCCGGCCCATATCTTCCGTCATCATTGTGGTTGTGGACGCGCTCAAGCGCGAGGTTTTCTACAACATGCTGGCCGACGGGGAACTGCCCGGATTCGCCGAGGCGTTCGCAGACGGAGCCAAAGTCAGGTTCGGCTCGACGGTTTATCCGACAGAAACTCTGCCCGCCCAGACTTCGCTGTTTACCGGGCTGGAGGTCAGGCGACACGGCATAGTCGGAAACGGATGGGTGGAGCGCTCAGCCGCGCCCGCTCGCGTCCTCGACTTCACAAGCGCGGACACGGCGGCGGGGGTGTTCGGCTACAAGCTGTTCGGTTGGCCCACCCTTCTGCTTCCGATGAAGAATCCGGGGGGGCTGATAAACGACAGCCTGTATCCCCCCGCTCGGACGATATACGAAATCGCGGCCGAACACGGCCTTACCAGCGCGGTCGTCTTCAACCAAGTCAGCCGGGGAGCCGGCAGATGGGTGCGGCCTAACCGCGGAGATATGGTATATTTCGCCCTCAGTTCGAAAGGCTTGCTGGATTTCAAACGGATCGACCTGCGCACATGGCAAGCCGCCGCTTCGGATATCCGCCGCAATGGGTTGCCGAACATCTACACGCTTTATTTCAGCGGGCTTGACGCATGGTGTCACCACACGGGGGCGGCGGGCCAAGCGGCCTACCTGAAAGAAGCCGTCGACCCGCGCGTCTCCTCGCTCGTCCGGTTGCTGGAACAGTCGGGCGCGCGCGATTCCACGCGACTCGTCCTCTGCTCGGACCACGGCCAGACATGGCTCCAAAGCTCGAACATGATAACCACCGGCAAGCTGCGGGAGTCGCTTGAGGCGCGGGGTTTTCGCGCGTCCCTAGGCGCAAAGTTATTGCCCGGCCGCAACTGCCACGTGTCTATCATCGGCGGCTGCGCGCAGTTCTACGCCCTCGACGGGGCTTCCGGAGACTGGGGCGCCGCGCCCTCCCTCGAACGCGACGTCCTTCCTCTCGCCGAAGCCGTCGAATCCGTCTGCCGCAGCGACGACCCGTCAGGCAGACCGGACTCCAACTCGATAATCCTCGTCAGGGCCGCTCCCGGCTCCGGCTACTCCATCTACAAACGCGGCTCCATGTCCGCCCCGGACGACTTCTTCTGGGACAAGCTGGACAGGTTCCCGCGCGCCATCGACAACATCCGGGGGCTGGACTGCCAGAGGAGCGGAGACGTCGTCCTATTCTCCGCCTCCGAACACGGCTGCTACATATCGGACAACCCGGACTCGCGCACGCACGGCGGCCTCTCATCCGAAAACGCGGGAATCCCTATCGTCTTCTCCGGCCCCGGCATCCCCCGCCGCGTCGTCGAACAGGCTTCCATCATCGACATCGCCCCCACCGTGTTGTCATTCTTCAACATTTCCGATTCAAGCATGGACGGCGCGGCAATCAAATTCTGAACCCGCCTCCCCCGTCCTTCGCTAAACCTCGCCGGGGAGATTTAACGTTTCGTAATCCGTAGCCTCCGGCAAAAATCTTTCACAACTGTTTATTCGGGTTTATACTATTCGGGACTCAGACCGGATTTTTCACAAGAAAACCGGGCTTCGCTTGGGATCGGCGGGAAACGGATGAATGAGAAAAGGTATCTTGCGTTCAGCGACTATCTGAAGGGCAGGTTCGGCTGCAAGGTCTATAAGATATCGATAGACGCCGGCTTCACGTGTCCGAACAGGGACGGCTCGCTGGGCGAGGGCGGCTGCATATACTGCAACAATCAGGGTTTCAGTCCGAACACCAGAAGGGAACGGGCTCCGATCGGCGAACAGGTTCGCAAGGGCGCGGAATTCATGCGGGCCAGATACAAAGCGGAAAAATTCCTTGCGTATTTTCAGGCGTTCACGAACACATACGCCCCAGTGGAAACGCTCGAACGGGCGTACTCCGAGGCTCTCGCCTGCGATGACGTTGTCGGTCTGTCCGTCGGCACAAGGCCGGATTGCGTGCCGGACGAGGTTCTGGACCTTCTTGCCTCCATCGGGGACGGCAGGGAAACGTGGATCGAACTCGGACTACAATCCGCGCATGACAGCACGCTCGAGCGAATTAACAGGCGGCACAATGTGGCCTCTTTCGTGGATGCCGCCCAGCGCGCTCTCAAAAGAGGCAACCTGAAAATCTGCGGACATATCATCCTCGGCCTGCCGGGCGAGACGCGCGAGATGATGCTGGACTCCGCCCGGCTCCTCTCCGACCTCGGCGTAAACGGCGTCAAGATTCATCTCCTCCACATTCTCAAGGACACTCCTCTGGCGGAAGCTCACGCGCGCGGCGAGATTCCCATCTTCAGATTCGAGGATTATGTCTCGCTCGTCTGCGACTATCTCGAACTGCTAGCTCCCGGCATCGTCATACAGCGCCTGACCGCCGACGGGCCGTCAGACCTGCTGATCGCCCCGGCTTGGGCGATGGAAAAAAAACGAACCATAGACGCGATTGAAAAGGATTTGCTTAAACGCGACACGCGGCAGGGCGCTCGCGCATATCTCCCGCCTCAGGCCGCCGCGAAGGAATAGACAAACGCGAAGGAACCGCGGCTTTCTTCGGCGTTTGGGGAACAACCCTTTGAAAAGGATTGTTCCCCAAACCCCTTTCACAAACTTTTCGCTCTTGTTCAATATTTTGCTGATGCGCAACAAACAAGCCGCCGTCTATCTTTTGAGGAGCGCGGAGTAGATTTCGTCTGCGCGGCGGACCATGGCGTCGACGCTCATGTTCTCTGAAACGGCGGAGAGAGCGGCCTGCGACATTGATTTTGCGAGCGCGGGGTCGCGGAGGATTCTGCCGAGCGCGTCCGCCGCCGCGCGCGGGTCGCCCGGCGGGACGAGAAAACCCGTCTCGCCGTTTTTCACTAGAGAGGAAACGCCCCCGACGTCCGTCGCCACGACGGGCAGACCCGCGCTCATGGCTTCGACGATGGCTTTCCCGTATCCCTCGTTGAGGGAAGTGAGCAGGAACGCGTCTGATGCGTGAAGGATGTCCGGCACGTCGCGTCGGAGTCCGAGGAACAGCGCGCGGTCCGACACCCCGAGTTCGCGCGCGAGCGCTTCGAGTTTTTCGCGTTCTTCGCCGTCCCCCGCGATGAGAAGAAACGGGGGCGGATCGAATCCGTCGAGGAGAGCGAAGGCTTGAACGGCGTG